>JARLGN010000121.1 GCA_031292775.1 Acidobacteriota bacterium
AGCCGATGCACATCAAAATGACCCAACACCAGCCGTCGGCCGCGCTTGCCTGAGCGCATCGAAACACGTTACGATGGAAGAGTTCTCCCGGCATGCGGTGCCAATGGACGCGGATAATCCCAGGCGCAGCAGGCGCTCAGGGTGGTGCGAGGAATCGTGGCGCCTCCCGCGTTTGGAATGGAGAACGCTGCCGGCTCCAAACGCGAGCTGGTTTCTGTTTTCGGGGCGAGGCGGAAGAATCGCATAAAGGAAAATTCCACCCGGCGGGCTGCCAGGGCGGCCTCCGTGCCATCGGGTGTGGCGGAACTATGCTACGCGACAAATTCGGGCGCGATATTCACGACCTGCGCATATCGGTGACGGACCGCTGCAACTTCAGTTGCGTGTACTGCAAGTCCGCTGATCCGAAGAACTACGTCCCGCACCGCGACCTGCTGACTTGGGAGGAATTGCTGCGGATCAGTCGCATCCTTGTGGGCTTGGGGATCCGCAAGATTCGCGTGACTGGCGGTGAACCGCTGCTGCGCGAAGGCGTGGTGGACTTCATCGCGCGCCTCCACCAAATTGATGGGCTGGAGGACGTGGCGCTAACGACCAATGGATACCTGCTGCCGGAGATGGCACGAGATCTGGCCGCCGCCGGGTCTCCCCGGGTTACCGTCAGCCTGGATTCAACCAACCCGGAAAAATTCGCCAAAATCACGCGGACCCCACGGTCCTATGAAAAAGTGATGGCGGGCATCGACGCCGCAATGGAGGCGGGCTTGCGCCCGGTGAAGGTGAACATTGTTTTGGTGCGCGGGTTCAACGACGATGAGATTGTAGAATTCGCCCGCCTGGCCCGCCGCCGCGACATTGTCGTGCGCTTCATCGAGTTCATGCCGCTTGATGCGGACCACGCATGGAAGCGCGAGTTGGTGGTAACGGCCGGGGAGATTGTGGCGGCCATCCAGCCCGTGTTTCCGCTGGAGGAAATTCCCCGCCACTCCCCCAGTGAAACGGCCTTGCGCTATCGCTTCACTGACGGCCAGGGCGAGATCGGAATCATCGCGCCGGTTTCGATTCCTTTTTGTGGGCAGTGCAGCCGCATCCGGGTGACCGCGGATGGCAAATTACGCACTTGCCTGTTTTCGCTGCGCGAGCACGATGTGCGCCACCTTGTTCGCACCGGCGCCACGGACCACGATATCGCGGGGTTCATGGAAAAGGTTGTGCACCAGAAGGAACCCGGCCACCGGATCAATGAGCCGGATTTCGTTCAGCCCTCGCGCACCATGGTTTATATCGGGGGGTAAGAACTCGGGGCTCGGGATACGGGACTCGGGGTTCGGGAAAGAAGATTCCGAATTGCGAATTCCGGATTCCGGGATTCGAATCCCGAGTCCCGTATCCCGAATCCCAGCACTTAGGCTAAAATAGCATTAGGGCAAATATGGCCACCGCAACTCTAGACTCGCTACTCGCAACTTACGCTGAGCTCCCAGCGCACGAGCTTGACGAGCGCATTGCCCAGGCGAAGCGCGATATTGGCTCGCGAGTGGTAATTCTGGGACATCATTATCAACGCGACGAGGTGGTGAAGTTTGCCGACTACCGTGGTGATTCGTTGCGCCTCTCGCAGCTTGCCGCCGGCCGCCCCGAGGCCGAGTACATTGTTTTCTGCGGCGTACACTTTATGGCGGAGAGCGCCGATGTTCTGAGCGGTGATCACCAGGCAGTGATTCTGCCTGATCTGAATGCCGGCTGCTCCATGGCTGATATGGCAAACCTTGAGCAAGTGGAGGTTTGCTGGGACGTGCTTGCCAAGGTGAATAGCAGCAAGATCGTGCCCGTCACTTACATTAACTCCACTGCGGCCATCAAGGCATTTGTGGGAAAGAACGGTGGGGCGGTTTGCACTTCCTCCAACGCCCGCAAGATCATGGAATGGGCTCTGGCCCGCGGGGAAAAAGCCCTGTTCCTGCCGGATGAACATTTGGGACGCAACACAGGTTACGGGTTGGGAATTCCGCTTGACCGGATGGCCATCTGGAATCCGGCGGAAGAGAACGGCGGCCTCACGGACCGCGAAATCGCGGCCGCACGAATTTATTTATGGAAGGGCCACTGCTCTGTCCACCAGCGTTTTCGTCCCGAGCACGTGGAGAGTGCGCGCATGAGCCATCCCGGCATTCGGGTGATCGCGCACCCCGAATGCTCGTGGGAAGTCTGCCAGGCGGCAGACGAGGTGGGCTCAACAGAATACATTATAAAGCGCGTCGTGGAAGCTCCCGCCGGCAGCGCTTGGGCTGTGGGCACGGAGATTCACATGATTCGCCGCCTGGCTCAGGAGCATCCTGACCGGCTCGTAGTTTCGCTGGATGACTGTGTCTGCATGTGCAGCACGATGTTCCGGATCTCGCCCCAGCATCTATGCTGGACGCTGGAAAGTCTGCGGTCTGGCCAGGTAGTCAACCGCGTTAGCGTTGTTCCCGAAACCAAACGATGGGCGCTGGTTGCCCTGAATCGCATGTTGGAGATAAGGTAAGTCGATAGCTTACTGCTAACAGCCGACAGTCGGATGGGGATAGCTGTGAGGTGCGGGTAGTCGCTGGGAACCAGATCGCGGGAAGATACCAACTAACCACGGCGTCCAAGGACTGTAAGCTGTGGGCTGTGAACCGTAAGCTCAATATGGCCGACAAATACTTTGATCGTCGAGAAGCGGAAGAACTTCTGCGTACCATTACCCCCTGGCTTGAGGAAGCGCGGGACGAGAAGCAGAAGATCGAGGCCTTCAAGAACGAATTGGCGCAGGTTGCATCGCGCATCATGTTGATGGGCGGAACCTTCCCTCCCCTTGCGGATCTGTTGCGGAAGAAGTCCGAGCACGACGAGGCGGCCGAGCGGCTGGTGGGAATCGTCAACCGAATTCAGGAAACCGGCGTTCTGGTGAAGGACCTCGACGTCGGCCTGGTGGATTTCCCCAGCCTTGTCGACGGTGAAGAGATTTACCTTTGCTGGAAACTTGGTGAGGATCACATCGACTTTTGGCACGGTATTGATGAGGGATTTACTGGCCGCAAGCCGCTCGACAATCCCGAACCAGGGCGCACCCCCCCGCAGGGCCCGCGATTGCAGTAAGAATAGACGTTAATCATCTTTGGCGCAGTCGAGTGATCAGTCCGTTGCCGGATAACTCCGCGCCCACTTAGGAAGAAGCCATGTTGACCTCACGAGAACGCCTGCTCTTGACCCTCGCAGGCAAGATTGCGGACCGCGTGCCGGTATCTCCGTTTGTGCAGGAACAGTATCTCTCCTGGTACTATCCCGGTCGCGCCAAGGTCGATCGCGTCGTGGATGCCGTGGAACTTGCGAACGAGTTGGATTTTGACCTGATGGCAAAGCACCTCAAGTTCCTGCGTCCCCACTTTTTTCGCAAGAGCTATCCGAACTGGGAGGTTCGCACTCGGGAGTCTTCCGACGGACGAATCACCCATTACCGCCTGGAGATTGTCACGCCGCGCCACACGCTGTTCGAGGAGGAGGCAGTCGAGGAAGCAGGAGTAGCTACCGCCGGGGTGATGCGTGTGACCACCAAGCATCTGCTGGAGACGCGCGAGGAGGTCGAGATTTTTCTCGAGTATCTTCCGGCGCTCGATGACGCGGAGCGCGCCGTGATGCGTGAAGTGGTGGCGGAGTGGCGGCGGATTGTGGGTCACCGGGGCGTTCTGGCGCCGTTCGGATTCGCGGGCGTGTTCAATTTCGCGGCCGGCCTGCGTGGCGTGGAGACTCTCTTCATGGCTCCCAGTGAGGACGAACCCGCCTATCGAGAATTCATGAGCCGCATCGCCGGCGCCCAAAGCGAATACAGCCTGGCATTGGCAGAAGCGGGGGCCGACTGCATCGGTATACAGGGACACATGGCCAACGCGGGCACCGTCAGTTCCGCCTTCTTCCGTGAGTTTGTGCAGGAATACGAGAAGCAGGTCATCGAAGCGATCCACGCGGGGGGCGCTTACTCCATCTACCACAACTGCGGCCGGGCAAAACGCTTGTACCCCAACTATCGTGAGATGGGCATGTCCCTGTGGGAGACTGTCTCGGAACCTCCGGCGGGCGACAATCAATTGGCGGAGGCGAAGGCCGCTTTGGGCGATAAGATATGCCTGCTCGGCAACCTCGATCAGATTCACTTTTTGAAGACAGCTTCCCCCGCTGAGGTCGCGGAACGGGCCCGCCAGATCATGGCAGTAGGGAAACCCGGGGGACGGTACATCTTCGCCGCCTCCGACTTCCTGGAAACAGGCACGCCTCGGGAGAATGTCGTTGCGATGATTGAGGCTGCCCGAAAAGAAGCTACGTACTAACGAGCAGGCCCGCGCTGCGTTTCCATTCTTGGATTGGGGGAACATGGAAAACCACAGCAACGAACTGGCAAAGGCCGCGAGCGCCTATTTGCGTTCTGCCGCCCATCAACCGGTGCTTTGGCGCGAGTGGAATGGCGACGCCTTTGCCCAGGCGAAAGCGCAGGATAAGCCCATCCTGCTCGATATCGGCGCGGTGTGGTGCCACTGGTGCCAGGTGATGGACCGCGAGAGTTACGAAAACGCCGAGGTGGCGCGCGTCATCAACGAGTCCTTCATCCCTGTAAAGGTTGATCGCGATGAGCGCCCGGACATTGATGCCCGCTACCAGGTGGCGGTGAGTGCCTTGACGGGCCAGGGCGGATGGCCGCTGACAGCGTTTCTTACCCCCGACGGCAAGCCGTTCTTTGGGGGTACCTACTTCCCTCCGGATGATCGCGGTGGGCGCCCGGGCATGAAGCGTTTGCTGGAAGTCATTGCGCAAAATTACCGGACGCATCGCGACCAGATTCTTGAAAGCGCAGTAAAAATCGCCGAGGCTCTCACCGGTGTGGAAAGCCTTAAAGCCGGTGAGGAGGCCGTCGACGAAAAGGTTGTGAAGGCCATCGTCGAAAGCATCGGCGGCATGTTCGACGCCCAAAACGGCGGCTTCGGCAGCGCCCCCAAGTTTCCCCACCCCAGCGCCATCGATCTGCTGCTCGAAGTTAATCTCGACGTGCGACAGGATTGGTTGCTGAACATCGTGACCACCACCCTTGAGCACATGGGAAAGGGCGGTGTTTACGACCAGATTGGCGGAGGCTTTCATCGCTACTCGGTGGACGAGCACTGGATCGTGCCCCACTTTGAAAAGATGTCCTACGACAACGCCGGCCTGTTGGTGAATTACCTGCGCGCCTACCAGATTACCGGCAATAAATTCTTCCGCGAAATTTCCTTGGGCATTCTCGTATTCCTTGAAAACGTGCTGTCGAACCCGGAGGCCGGCTTCTACGCCAGTCAGGATGCGGACATCAATCTTGACGATGACGGCGACTATTTTACCTGGACCCTGGATGAATTGAATTCCGTCCTCAACGCGCCTGAGGCCAGCGTTGCCGCCCTTTACTATCACGTCGAAGCCCAGGGTGAAATGCATCACAACCCGGCGAAAAATGTGCTGTTCATTGACCAACCCATCAGCGCCATTGCCGCGCGTCTGCAACTTGAAGAACCGAAGGTTGTGGAAATGCTGGCGAGCGCCCGGCGAAAAATGCGGGACGCACGCGCCAAACGGCAGACGCCCTTCATTGATAAATCGATCTACACCAGTTGGAACGGAATGCTGATTTCCGCCTTGTTGGAGGCGTACCGGATTCTGGGCATACGAGGTGAACGCGACCGCGCCCTTGCCACGCTTGATCTATTGGTGACCAAAGCGTACGACCGCGAAAAAGGTATGTTCCACACTTTGGTGGACGGCACACCTCGTATCGAGGGCTTGCTGGAAGACCAGGTGTTCATCATCGCCGCGCTTCTGGATGCCTATGAGATCACGGGAACGCGCTTCTACTTTGAGCGCGCACTGGAGTTGATGGAAACCACGGTTCGCCGTTTCTGGGATGCCAAAGAGGGAGGATTCTTCGACACGGCCCAGGATCTTTCCGACCGCCACGGCAGCCTGACCACTTCCCGCAAGCCATTTCAGGATTCTCCCACGCCCGCCGCGAATGCGGTGGCCGCACTCGTGCTCGATCGCCTTGACGTGCTCGCTGACCGCGAGGATTTCGGCGAAAAGGCGGAAGCCACGCTCGCGTTGTTTGCCCCCAAGGCGGGACAGTATGGATTGTTCGCGGCGACTTACGGTTTGGCGCTGCTCCATCACCTGCGCGCACCATTGGACGTGGTGGTGGTGGGCCGCGCCGATGATGACCGCACCATGGACCTTCTCGCCGCCGCTTATGAAATTCCTCGCGCCGGCAAACGTGTCTTTGCTTTTGAGCCGGGCATTGTGCAAGCTCGCGACCTGCCCGCCGGCTTGGCCGCCACGCTGCCGGAACTGCCTTTCGACGGCGTACCTGTAGCCCTGGTGTGCGCAGGCACCGCCTGCCATCCGCCCGTGCAAACCCCCGTGGCCCTGCGCGAATTGCTCCTTCCCTCCAAGCCTGGCTGACACGCCGCATGGAACAAAGTGTAGCGCGGACCTGCTTTGTAGGTCCGCGGCCTTTCATTGCAAATCTGTGACAAACCGCAGGAAGTACAGCACCCGTTGTATTTGCGGGGTTTTCTTCTGACTTGCGCTTCCGATTCCGTGGGCATGCCCCGTGGTTGAATTGATTGGTATTTCCGCAAGAAGAGCCGCAGACCTCAACAACGGAGGTCTGCGCTACCAATGTCTTCCACTGTGCGTTGAATATCCCAATCATTCGACGCATGTTGTGCGTAGAATATAGTTGACTCCGGCGTAGAATAGCCACCATAATCTACGCATGGAGTGCGTAGAATGAGTGCATATATCTATGAAGAAACGGCTTGGCCACGATTTCAATGGGATCGTGGGAAGTTAGCGGCGCAACTGGCCGAAGTTCATCGCGAGCAGGGCCGATTGTTGGGCATCATGGAAGGCCTGGGCTTTAAGCTCCGCCAGGAGGTTGTCCTCGGGACCGCGACCGTGGATGTACTCAAAAGCAGCGAAATCGAAGGCGAGCGACTGGACGTAGAGCAGGTCCGTTCCTCCGTTGCCCGCCGGCTGGGGATGGATATTGGCGGCCTCAAACCTGCGGATCGGAACGTTGAAGGCATCGTGGAAATGATGATGGACGCCACGAGCCAATACGAAAAGCTGCTCACTGAAGAGAGACTATTCGCGTGGCATGCGGCGCTGTTTCCGACCGGGCGCAGCGGTATGCGTCCCATCAGGGTCGGCGCGTGGAGGAATGACAGCGGCGGCCCGATGCAGGTCGTCTCCGGACCGGTGGGAAGAGAGCCTGTCCATTTTCAGGCCCCCGCCGCCAGCCGGCTCGACGCGGAAATGAAGCGCTTCCTTGCCTGGTTCAATGGAAACGAGGAAAGCGATGGGGTGGTAAGGGCGGGGATAGCTCATTTGTGGTTTGTCACCCTTCACCCCTTTGACGATGGAGATGGCCGCATCGCGCGCGCCATCGCCGATATGTCGCTGGCACGCTCGGAAAGAAGCTCCCAGCGCTTCTACAGCATGTCAGCTCAGATCCGGCAGGAGCGTGCCGCGTACTACGACATTCTGGAACAGACACAGAAGGGCGGGATGGACGTCACTCCCTGGATGGCGTGGTTCATGGGCTGTCTCAGCCGCGCCATTGAAATCGCGCAAGGCAATCTTGGAGCCGTATTATCCAAGGCTCGTTTCTGGGAAGCGGTCGGAGATTTTCGGTTAAACGAACGTCAACGCCTTGTACTCAACCAGCTCCTTGACGGCTTCGAGGGCAAGCTCACCACCTCAAAATGGGCGAAGCTGGCAAAGTGCTCCCACGACACAGCCCTGCGCGACATTGCCGCACTCGTCCAGTGGGGAATACTCGTTCGCAATCCTGAGGGGGGCCGCAGCACCAGCTATGCGCTGGCAAATTCTGCGGAATCCTTCCGCAATGAGAAAACTGAACAAGGGCGCATAAAGGAAGATGTTACGCGTTCTAAAAGGGTATAGTTCGTGATTTCCGGCGCAATTCGGCCGATTTTTGGTGTCCATAGCAAAATGTCAGCCGGGAAGGCGGGCTGGTTTAGAACCATTCCGGTTCAAAGGAGAGCGACATGAAGATTGACTGGTTCGTGAAGTTCCTTCTGCTGGTCATCGCTATTTTCCTGGGCGTCATTGCCCTGCGGCCCTACATGGCTCCTCCAAAAGTCGAAGCGCAATCTGGTGGGGTGTACCCACTCTATATCGAACCCGGTGAAGTCAGGATAGGCGCTCCAGATGGCGTCCACGGCGCGATAGGCAAGCTCGTAATTGACCGGCGCAATGGAAATGTTTGGGGATTCCCGGGGTTCGACCAAGTCCCCCGACCGTTGGGTGAATCCAGTTCCACTCCGCTTGTCTCTCATCCCTTCCTGGTAGGTAAGTACGCGTTCGCGGATGTGGACAAATAACTTTGGTTCGTGGGAAAGCGCGCAAGCGCGGTGCCGCGGTGGCTGAACGTCCGCCGACCTTACGACAGGCAACGATCGTGCGCCCAAACGGGGCAATCCATCCCAGCCTCCGCCTGGCATCCCGCCTTCACTCCTTGACGTGAAGAGCCTGATTCAACTGTTCGCGATACTTCTTTAGGGCACTGCGTCCAGCACGTGTGACCTTTAGCGATGTGGCCGGAACTTTGCCACGGAAGAACTTCTTGACGACGAGGTATCCGGCTTCTTCCAGCTTGCCGATGTGGCTGGAGAGATTCCCCTTGGTGAGTCCGGAGACCGCCTCCAGGAACTTAAACTCCACTTCCTCGGCTTGCGCCAGCACCGTCAGAATCACCAGTCGCGCGGGTTCGTGCACCACGCGGTCCAGGGTTAGGAAGCCTTCCAGGTCCGCCCTCATGCAGCCTCCTTCAGGGCGTGGACCCTCCGCCGCAGTTTCAGGAATTCCATGTGCTCAACCAAGCCCACTGGGACCATCACCAGTGCCACAACTTGAGCAGACGCCGCGAGCAAGTAGATTATCGCAGCCCTCCCGTGGGCTGGTGGTAGTGATGTGCCACTGAGGAGGATGGCCGAGAGCGTGAAGAGAAAGACTCCCACTACGAACTCATAGGGAGCGCGCAGATATCGCCAAACCACGAATGGCATCGCCAGCAACAAGGCGACGTAAACCAGGCTGCTGAGCGCCAACCGCCAGGAGAAGTCCTGTAGAAGGCCATGGATCACAAAGCCGCTGGCCGTCAGGCTGAATAATCCCGTTATCCCGGTAAGCAAGGCGAGAAGTACGTTCTCCCACACTCTCCTCGGCTGCCGCACCCTGCCGCTGAATTGGTAGTAGTTTTCCTGAAGCCACTCCTTGCCGAGGATCCACACAAAAGGCCCCGCGCCCAGCAGAACCCGGCCGAAAACCCCGAGATGAACGTGGTGGTACAGCAGGGACGCGGACAGGAATACCAGTCCCCCACCGAGCACGTGACCCAATCCGACCGCCCCTCCGGAGAATTTCCCGTACGCACGTGTGAGTTTTTCAAGTTCTGACAGATCTTTAAGCGAAGGCTGAAGATGTTTGCCGATAGCATCACCCATGGCACCCTTCCTTTCGCGGAAAATAGCTGCGTTCTGGAGTAGGTAAAACGGAATGTAGTTTGCAATGCAAACTAGTCTGTGTCAAGAACAATCTTAGGCTGGCACTGACCCTGCTCCGGGGTTGGTAATTTCCGAAGGGACTTGTGGGAGCTGGCGACTCCACCTCAGCGGTTCGTCCCCTATAGACGGCAAGAAGCCGCGGGCCTGCCGACAAGGTCCGCGCTACCGTTGCTGCCCGGCAGCATAGCCCGCTACGCGGGCGAAAGATCGGAGCCCACTGCATGGCAATACCGTAAATTCTGGCTATCTTGGCAAGCATTTGGCGCGCGAGGCGGTGCGACATCTCCCGCCGGGTTAAGACAAGTCATCGTTTTAGCCTGCGCGAAGCGCCTTGGAGTGCGGCGGCTCGACGCCGCCTTTCTCGCTGCCTGTACTCATCAAGATTGAATCCCGATCCAACTAAAATCGATCCCCATTCCA
>JARLGN010000122.1 GCA_031292775.1 Acidobacteriota bacterium
GCGCGCAAGAGGGCATTGGCGTCCACAATGGATCCGCCGAGCAGCGCGAAACGCACGTCGTTGTATGGAGTCATGCCGAGCTGCGGGCCCCCAGGTCCTTCATTCCCCAGGAAGGGGGTAGCGCGCGCCATGTTGGTCCCCACGGTTACCGCCCAGAATCCCAGTTGATCGTCAGGCAACAGATAGCCGGTGAAGGAGAGCAACATGGTGAGGACCAACAAAATTACGCCCACACACCAATTGAACTCGCGCGGTTTCTTATACGATCCTGTTAGAAAGACGCGGAACATATGCAGCCACACTGTGATGATCATCAAGTGCGCCGCCCATCGGTGCATGTTGCGGAGCAGTGATCCGAAGGGCACATCGCTCATCAGATAGATAATGTCGCGATAGGCTTGCCCCTTGGTGGGGTGGTAGTAATACATCAGCAGCACACCAGTGAGGGTGAGGACAATGAACAGGTAAAAAGTGATTCCGCCCATGCCCCAGGTATAGCTGTAGCGCACCGCGTCGCGATTTATTTTGGAAGGGTGCAGGTGCAGGAAGACATTGGAAAGCACGCTCAAAGCGCGGTTGCGGGGACTTTCGTCGTGCTTGACGCGGAAGATGGACTTGAAGAGCGTTGTCTTCTCAGGCTGCTTCAGGCTCTGGATATCTTCCTTAGCCTTACCAATTAAGACGTCGGTGGTTTCGCGGACCTCATCGATGACGGCGGCGATCCCCTTCTTGGAAGAAGCTTCGCCCTGTGTCGATGTTTCTTTGGGAGGAATTCCGCCGTGTTCGTCAGCCATCAATTTCTCCTGAGTCGTCAGTGGTCAGTAGTCAGTTGCGGGCGTTTCTGCGAACTGATAACTGATGACTGAAAACTGAGAACTTCCTCTCACAGCCTCTACGCCACGCTACACACTCACGAAAGAGCCGGGATCATCGAAATGATCCACGCCGCCTTTGGGCCAGGAATAGAGGCGACTGGTATCCACAACAATTTGACCCGTCGCGTCCAGTTCCACGTGAGCGCGGTCCATGGGCCGGGGAGCCGGTCCCTCAAAGTTAATCCCTTCCGGGGTGTATCCGCTGCCGTGGCAAGGGCACTTGAACTTGTGCTCTGCCGGCTTCCAATCAGGTGTGCAGCCGAGATGCGTGCAGCGCCCGAAGATTACGAAGATGCGGTCGCCTTCGCGAACCACCCAAATGCGGTCCTGAGCTTTGAAGCGCTCGTCCACACCCGGTTGGAAATCCGATGGGTAACCAATTTTGAAAACAGTGCTGGGTTCGAAAAGTGCGCGAGGAAAAAAGAAGCGGAGGAACATAAGAAGATTGGCGGCGAGAAAACCCCACACGCAGCTCCAGATGATTCGGCGCCGCATTTTGGCGGAGGGAGAAACTTCTTCGACCGGAGTCTTGCCTTTCGCGGACGTAGCCCTGGGCGCGGCCTTGACAGGAGTCGCTGCCGCAGCAGACGCAGGGGCCGGGGTAGGAGTAGGAGTGGCTGGATCACTCACATTCGCCATAACCGAAACCTCGTTGGCGGGCTGTCTTTATTACTTGTAGAAGAATTCCTGAATGCCCTGAAATCAAAACTATATTGAAGGTCGGTAAATCTGTCAACAATTCATAGACATAAATTACATAAAAATCCATGGCTTGACGGGCATCAATTTTGTACACCCAGAGCTTATTGTGGTGCGAGAGGAGTTTCTTAGGGAGAGAATGCCCCGCTCCGTGACGCTCATGCCGGAGCCTCGCAATCAATTGATCTCGAGATCCCTCAAGGACTCGATCTGCCGATTACTCCGCAGGTTCAAACACCACGCAGATCGGTTGCTGAACATCCTCTTTCTGCCCCGTGGGTGTTAGTCGGCCGGTTTTGGCATCAATGCGGAACACCGCCAGAGTATTGGAATCCTGGTTCCCCGCAATCAGGTAAGTACCCGTGGGGTCGATGCCGAATCCGCGCGGCGTTTTTCCCCCGGTGGGAACGTATTCGATGGGCGTCGGTGTTCCCTTGACAGAGTCGATGGAAAAAACCGTAATGCTGTCGTGGCCGCGATTGGACCCATAGAGAAACTTGCCTGTCGGGTGAATATACAACTCCGCGCAGTCGTTGTAACCCTTGTAATCACTGGGCGTGGTCTTGATAGTTTCAAGGGGATGCAGCACGCCACGCGCGGCGTCATAGGAAAAAGAAGTGAGGCTGGAACCCATTTCTTCGATGACATAGGCAAACTTTGCGTTGGGATGAAATGCAAAGTGCCGGGGGCCGGTGCCCGGGGGAACCGCTGCGGACGGCGGATCATTCGGTGTCAGCGTTCCCTGGGTGGCGTCAAAGCGATAAACGTAAACCTGATCCGTTCCCAAATCCGCAGAGACTACAAAACGATTGTCGGCCGATACGTAAATGGAATGCGCGTGCGGACCTTCCTGGCGCTTGGGGTCAATGCTGTGTCCCTTGTGCGGCAGAATAACCGTGGCCTTGGCCAAGCCGCCGTTGGCGAGAATCGGAAACATCGCCACACTGCCCACTCCATAATTGGCTACCAGCAGATACTTGCCAGTATGATCAACGGTAAGATGGCAGGGGCCTGGACCGCCGGAGGATACGGTGTTCAACGATGTAAGTTTGCCTGTGCTGCGATCAATGGAAAACGCGCTGACGCTGCCGGCCTTCTGCCCATCATACTTGGAGACCTCATTTACCGCATAAAGGTACTGGTGGTTGGGATGAATGGCGAGGAATGCCGGGCTGGTGGTTTCGACGGCCAAACCGAGCGGCGTAAGCTTTCCAGTGGCGGAGGCAAGCTTGTAAACGTAAATGCCCCGGCTCTTCGGCCCCGTGTAGGAGCCGATGTAAACAAAGTAGTCGCTCATAGTGTGCGGCCTTTCGGGTCCCCACGCGTCCACCGAAATCACGCTTGCGGCGAAGATTGTAGTGAGCAGAAGAGCGTATCGGATTAGGTTTTTCATGCCCCTATAAAAGCGCAAGAGGACACAAAGTGCAAGGGTGATGTGATACCAACTCAGCGGGTGGATGGCAGCAGAGTTCATTCCGACCGAAAAAGGGGGAATGACATGGGTCGTGGGGTCAAGGCGGCACTGTGGCAATTACAAAAAGAGTTCCGGCGAGACAAGGAAGCGTTGGTTGAGCTTGCGATTATGGTCTGTGGCGAAGCGGGGCTTGTCATTGGAATCTTCCGACGCAATAATCCCCGTTCCGAACACATCCAGCAGGTCTCTTTGGTTAAGGCTGTTCGTTCGCGGCGACTCGTGCAGTACTTCAAGGGGGGAAATGGTCTTCAACGCGTTGCTCTGCTCCTCAAAGCGCTCGATTAAGAGAATCAGACGATCTGCCAGATCCTTCTCTGGAGCAGTCAAATCATTGCTGTGAGCGTCAAGCTGGTAGAGGAGGTCAAGGTAGTGTTGGTTTTCGGCCTCGGTGCGTATCACGCGGGGCAAAGTTCGGCCGAGCAACCCCTGATACGCGGGGGTGTTCAGAATATCGGCGGCCGACGCAATGAGATCTTTGGCCAATACGTCACTTCTCCTTCACTTGTTTTCCGCTCTCAGATTCCTTCAAGAGCTCGATCATCGCGGCGGGAGCAATAAGCCGAGTGGATTTGTGCTCTTTCAAGGAGAGGAGTTCTTTGTCGCCGGTCACGATGAACTCTGCTTGGCCTGCTTCAGCCAGCGCAAGCAGGTAACTGTCCTTGCGGTCCGACGTGACTGGCCCAAGGGCCAGATCGCCACAATAAGAAGAAAAGTCCTGAAGGCCCGCCGCGAGCAATTCCACTGCACTGCCGCGGAGTCTGGCCCGGAAAAGCGGCCGGCTCGCGACGTCACGCAATTCCGCTATGAGCTCCTCGCAGGTGACGAGCTTAAATGCCTCACGCTCCCAGGCGTCGAGAAGGGCCGTCGTCGCACCATTAGGCGAAAGGAGTGCGGAAAGCAGGGCGTTGGTGTCCAGGATAATTCGCATCAGGGGCGCTTTGCGCTTTCCCGGTAGTGACTGGCACGGACATCATCGACGGCTTCGTCGATCATCTTCTGGAGTTCGTCGGGAGGAACCTCGGCGAAAGCTCCGCGGGTGGCGTTGACGGTCTGGTGGAAAATGCGCCACTGGACAGCTTGCTCAATGAACTTCGAAATATCGCCTTTCTTCATGCCGCGGGCACCGAGGAAGGAGCGCAAGGCGAGATCGACTTGCTTGGACCAAGTAATCGTCAATCGGGTAGTTTCTGGTTCACTCATGGCAGGTTAGTCATATAAGCATATATCCGGTTATGAGTATAAGCGGTTTTATGACGTCTGTCAAGGTGGAATCCTTAATCTTTGGCGCGAATCGCGCTGGACAAAGTGCGGCCTAGCAGGCCGTCGGAGATAGAAGGTTGTACATTAAGAATCAATAACTTACATCCATTAAAAGGTCGTTAAGTTATTGATTCTACATACGGCCAAATCTATCTCCCACAGGCTCCTAGTCCGATACCCTGACTGTGACCTTGCGCAGGACTATATCCGCGAGGGCAGTGATGAAAGCAGGAGAATCGTTCAGGCCTTCCATGGTTTCAAATTGTTGAATACCGAGGTTCTCGGCTATCTTCCGAGCTTCGATGTTGATTTCGTGCAGCGTCTCAACATGGTCGGAGACAAAGGCGATGGGAACCACCAGCACGCGCTCCGATCCACTCCTGGTGATTTCCTGCAGGGCTTCATGAATGAACGGTTGCAGCCAGCGTCCGGGGCCGGAGCGGCTCTGGTAGCACAAGGAGTGCGGGTTGGCCCAGCGGCCACGCTCCATGACCGCCTTTACCGTAGCCTCAATCTGCGCCTGATAGGAATCACCACCGTGAACCACGCTGATGGGGATGCTGTGGGCGCTAAATAGCAGGTGGACATCCGAGGGCGCGCGCGCGGCGTGGCCATTGGAGCGGCGGAAACGTTCCAACCCCTGTTCAATGCGCTCCACCAGCGCGTCAAGATACAGCGGCTCATTGTGGAATTCGCGAACGAGATGAACCCTCGCCGCTTGCTGTTTGGGGAAGCGGCGGTTCCACTCATTCAGACTGCTGCCCGTGGTGGTACGGGAATACTGTGGGTAGAGCGGCAGCAGGACAATTTCTTCCGGGGCAAAGGCGGTAAGCTCGCTAATGGCGGCATCGGTCAGCGGATGCCAATAACGCATGGCCACCAGCACGCGGGCCACGCACGATTTGTTGAGTTCAGCCTCCAGCGCCCGCGCCTGCCGCGCCGTGACCTCGCCGATTGGCGATTTGCCGCCAATTTCCGCGTAGTGCTTGCGGACTTTTCCAGCGCGGCGCGATGAAATCAGCCGCGCCAGGGGTTGGCGCGCCAGCCGCGCAAAGGGGAAGTCGATGATGTCAGGGTCGCAAAACAGGTTGTAGAGAAAGGGTTCGATGGCGTCGAGTGAGTCGGGTCCGCCCAATTGAAATAACACCACTCCGACGCGCGTACTGAGACTGGAGTTCGTGCCCGTCAATTCTGAGTGACCTTTCTTAGATGTAGGGAGCTTGGATGTCTGCCTTGTCACCCCGGCTTCAAGCGAGCCGGTGCGCACTCAAGAAGTCATCCTACACAGCGCAAAGGTAAAACGGCAAGCAAATCCGGGGATCACGGGTTTATGCCTTGATGGACGTCGAGTTCGAGGCATTTGAATCACTTGGAACGGAGGTTGGTCGGCATAATCGTAGGGCAGAAGGTGGGGACAGGGGGGAGGCAGGAATCGCTGGTTACGCGGAAGCGGCGCCTGGTGGATCTCGGATTAGTGGCTGACAGGTTGTATAGCCCTTGGGGGGCCGCAAGGTTTGGTGCCAAGAATTCCACTCGATGCGATATGTTGTGAGTGGTGGGCGTTTCTGTGGGGTAGAGGTGGGTAGTTCACGCGCCTGAATGGTTTCGTTTCTGCCTTTTCCGTCGGGTTTCTGGTCGATATTCGGGGACCAAGGTGTTCTGGCAAGGGAGTTGAATCTAGGTTCTTATGCGGTGGGGGTGATATGTTTCACGTGAAACATCTTTGGTAGTCCGAACCGCGGGGCCAGGAAAGACGTCGTCGCTTTCTTGCCATCCCTCGATCTTCGGCTGGTGGTGCATATTGTGATCAGCCGGAAAATACGTAAATTGGAGGCCTTCGAGGATTTGCACCCGGCGAGGAAACCTGATCCGCAATATGAATGTTCCACGTGAAACATATTCAATCGTCACCCAACCCATAAAGAGTAGCCACCGGGCTTGCCCCCACGCCTGAAACTATTTACAATTCAAACCGTGCTCGATGAAACACGGCTTCGGCAACTCCTTGAACCCTTTGGCTTGAACCTATCGTCGGCCCAAGCGAACCAAATCCTCATCTATCTCCACCTGCTCCTCCGCTGGAACCAGAAAATCAATCTTACCGCCATCCGCGATGAAGAGGAATGCGTAACCCGCCACTTCGGAGAAAGCCTGTTCATTGCCAGCCACATTCAACTCAATGGTAGTCTCCTCGATATCGGTACCGGCGCTGGTTTCCCCGGGTTGGCCCTCAAGATTGCCTTCCCGGAACTCTCGCTCACCCTCCTCGAACCGGTTACCAAGAAGCGTGCGTTTCTAAAGGAAGCCGTCCGCGCTTGTGGATTCAATCAGGTGGATGTTCACCCAGATCGGTTGGAAGAGTTCACGACCGCGGATCATGACTCCAAGTTTGACTTTGCCACCATGCGGGCTGTCGGGAACCTCACCGAATTGCTTCCCTTGGCCGCCAAGTGCCTCAAACCTAACGGAAATCTCCTCTTGTGGCTGTCCCAGGAACAAGCGGTGGGCCTTGGGAGCATTGGGTGCGGGTTGAATTGGCTTGATCCCGTGCCAATCCCCCTGGCCCGCACCGCAGAAATTTGGCGTGGCGTCAAACCGGCATCAGAAACGCGCAATTAGTCCTCATCCGCATTGCCCTTTTGCCTCAACACGTTGAGAACACCAAACGTCCCGTCCGCCCGGCTGATGGAAAGACAACCTTCAAACATTTCTCCGGCCTCCTGCCTGTCCTCATCATCCATAGCCAGCCTTCGATCCTGCGTCTCAACATATTGAAAGATGGTCCCCGGGAGGTTTAGCCGCAAATGACAACGGTTTATCCCTGAGCAAACCTCAACCCAAGATTCGGAGAGTCGCTTGATGTAACCCGTAACGCCGAAGAAAAAAGACTCCGGCTCGTCGGGCGGACCGTCGCACACGATAAACACGATCCTATTGGCGTCCGTCTTCCACTTCATCAATAGTGCGAGGGCTTCGTCCAGCGAGGATTTCATAGGCGTACCTTTCTCGGAAGAACGTCAGGACTCCAGACCGGCTCCCAAACCTGCGGCTCAACGCGTCCCATTCCCACCGCCATTCTAGCAGGGTTCGGCTCCTGACTTCAGGTAAGTAACCTTGGTCGGTGGTCAATCGCCTCGAATGTATAAGAAACGCCCCACCGAAGTCTATCCGCCCCAAATCTGATGCCACCCAATCAGCGGCAGCTTTCACTCTTGGAGTACCTGCGCACTCTCCGGTCCCTTCGGGAAGACTGGGCCGAATTGAACCGCCCGGTGCACGTAAGACCGAGGTCGCACCAGCTAGATTTCGCATAAGTCGCTTTCTTTCATTACGTTGGATCGTAACAGACGTCATAGTACCCACTCGCCGTCGACGGACCGCTCCTGATGTGGTCATTTCTGCTCCATGCGTCGCCGGCCTTGTGGTCGCCTTTCCATCGCCAGGCTTTTCACCTAGGGTTCGCCTCGGGCGCGCCGCCGGCAGCGTTGCGTTCGTATTTCCACTTCACGTTAGCCTAGCTTCATATACTTGGACGGGCAATCCGCGCCACGGTGCACCCCGCGCGAAAAGATAAAAGTGTCCCAGAAAGGCGACAAATAGTATCATATACTCCTTGCTCTTCCGCCATCACGCCAGCAGGCGGTAGGGTGCAGGTCGATTTCTGGAATGCCCGATTATGATCGCAAGCCTTTAGAATCAACGGCATCGACGATGGAGGATAGCCGCCGCAGCGTCGATAACGTCAAATTGACCGGCTGCGTCTCAGGCTTAGGGTGCAACTTCGAACTACATCTTAAAAAGAGGAGGACCATCAACTTGCCAACAGAAAAAGCGACATTTGGAGCAGGCTGTTTCTGGGGAGTGGAGGCGGCCTTCCGCCAGGTTCACGGAGTCACCGCCACCGCAGTGGGTTATATGGGCGGACATCTGAAGAATCCCACCTATAAGGACGTGTGCACCGACCAGACTGGACACGCGGAAGTTGTAGAAGTCACGTTCGACCCCGCCCACGTTTCCTACGCGGACATCCTTAAGGTCTTCTGGGAAAATCATGATCCCACCCAGTTCAACCGTCAGGGGCCCGACTACGGCAAGCAATATCGCACGGCAATATTTTTCCACTCGCCCGGGCAGGAAGCCGCGGCCCGCGCGTCGAAGGAAGAACTCGACCGGTCGGGAAAGTTTCACAGGCC
>JARLGN010000123.1 GCA_031292775.1 Acidobacteriota bacterium
AGGCAGTGAGCAGAAGGCAGCGGAGCCACGACCAAATCGGCTTTGCAGGGGCAGGCCTCATGCCTGCCCTCCGCACCCGCAGGGATTCCCTTACGAACGGCACAAAATGTTTGTAGCAAAAACGAGCAATTACGGTATTGCCGCACCGGGCTTTTCACATTTGCCTTTTGCCCTTTGCCTTTTGCCTTACGACTTGCTCTTGCGGCTGTCCTTATGACAGTCGCCCCCCCTCCTCCGGCCCCCAGTGACCTCGCGGTACTTCTGCGCCGCTCCTTCGGATTCAGCACATTCCTCCCCAATCAGGAAGCGGTTTGCCAGGCCGTGATCGAAGGCCGCGACGTGTTGTTGGTCATGCCCACCGGGTCGGGCAAATCGCTGTGCTATCAGTTGCCGGCCATCGCGCGCGGTGGCACGACCCTGGTGATCAGCCCCTTGATCGCCCTGATGGAAGACCAGGTAGCCAAGCTCAAGGCTCATGGTTTCGCTGTTGAAAGCATTCATTCCGGACGCCGTCGAATGGACTTGCGGGAGGTTTGCCGCGATTACCTGTCCGGCAAATTGCAATTCCTGTTCATTGCGCCCGAGCGCCTGCGTGTAACGGGCTTCCCTGAAATGCTGGCCAAGCGACAGGTTTCCCTGATCGTTGTCGATGAGGCGCATTGCATTTCGCAATGGGGGCATGACTTCCGCCCCGATTACCGCCGCCTGGGGAAGTATGTGCCCAGTCTGCGGCCGACGCCGGTTATCGCCCTCACGGCCACCGCGACTCCCCCCGTTCAGGACGACATTGTTGAACAACTTGGCCTGGTGCGGCCGAAGCGTTTCATCCATGGCTTCCGCCGCGCCAACATTGCCATAGAAGTTGTGGAAGTTGCGCCTTCGGAGCGTTCACCCCTGGCGCGCGAGCTCTTGTCTGACTCGCAACGCCGCCCGGCGATTGTCTACACCCCCACACGCAAGCAAGCGGAATCCCTGGCTAATGAACTCGGCGCCTATCATCCATCAGCCGCTTATCACGCCGGACTGGATGCAGAGCGCCGCAAACAAGTGCAGGAGGAGTTTCAAGCCGGGAAGCTTGAGATCATTGTGGCCACTATCGCGTTTGGCATGGGGATTGACAAGCCCGACGTCCGCACCGTGATCCATACCGCCTTGCCGGGGAGCATTGAAGCTTATTACCAGGAAATTGGACGGGCGGGGCGCGATGGCAAACCCAGTCGCGCGTTACTGATGCATTCTTATGCGGACCGCCACACGCACGATTTCTTCTTTGAGCGGAATTATCCCGACGTGGCTGTTTTGGACGGAATCTTTGCCCTGCTTCAGCCCCAGTCGCAGGCGAAGCACGAACTCCAGAAGCAATTACTCACGGATCCCGATGTGTTTGACCGGGCGCTGGAAAAGCTTTGGACGTACGGCGGCGCGGTGGTGGACTTCGCTGAGAATGTGAGCCGCGGTCATGACGCCTGGCGTGAATCTTACCTGGCTCAGCGTCAGCACAAGCGCGAGCAGATTGAAAACATGATCCGCTACGCTGAAAGCAATCAGTGCCGCATGGCCAGCGTGGTGCGTCATTTCGGCGATCTTGCCGACAGCGAGAAGCCCTGTGGCATTTGCGACTATTGCGCGCCGGCCAAATGCACCGCACAACGCTTCCGCACAGCAACAGAGGCAGAGTGCGCTGCACTACTCCGGGTGACGGCGGAGTTGAGGGCCGTGGGGGCAAGATCCACGGGCAAGCTTTATACCGAACTGTGTCCGCAAAACGAGATGAGCCGCGATGATTTTGAAAACCTGCTGGGAGGCATGGCGCGCGCGGGAATTGTGAGCCTGGCTGACGCGGTATTTGAAAAGAACGGGCGGCAGATTCCCTATCGCACCGCCCGGCTGACTCCGGCGGGCTGGGAAGTTGACGGACGCACGTCCCTGGATTTGGTGATGAAAGATCGCGAGCCGCCTTCTGCTCCTCCCAAGCGCCGAAAAAAGGGCAGGCTTACGGCCAGCGAAAAATCCCTCGCAATATTGGCCCCACCCAGGGCGGCAGTCGCAGGCAGGAAACCCAAAGTGTCCCGGCCCATGCCTGACCCGGGTATTGAAGAGGCTTTGCGAGCGTGGCGACTTGCTGAGGCGCGGCGGCTCGGCGTGCCGGCCTTCCGTATATTCACCGACCGGGCATTGACCGGCCTGGTTGAACTTCGACCCAGCACCAATGGTGAAATGCTCGACGTCCCGGGCATCGGGCTTCGCATCGCGGAGAAATACGGCAACGAAATCCGCCGCATCCTGCGTCCCGGTACCCGCGACCATTAAACCGCGCCCTCACATTGGTGAGGATCCGCCCCAGTTTTCAATTTTGCCGGAGGTGGACCGCGCCCGCACGGGTACTACGCTCCTGGCACATAGCCCTTTCCAAAACGGTTGGCTGATTCATTGCGAAAATCGGAAATCAGCGACATCAATGACGTTGTTCCCCCGTCGACTACAATCGTTTGGCCAATGATATAGCTGGATTCATCGCCGCACAGAAATGCCGCCAATTTCGCCACATCAATTGTCTTTCCGGGCCTGGCAGCCGGGATCTTGTCCCGGGTTGTTTCGTTGGCGATTTCCTCGGTAAAGCCCGGCACGGCTTTGAAATAGTTGTCCACGGTAATCCAGCCCGGAGCAATGGCGTTGACGCGGATGCCTTTGTGCGCAAGTTCCACCGCCAGCGTCCGGGTATAGGCGATGATCGCACCTTTGGTGCCGGCGTACAGAGTGTGCTCCGGCGCGCCAGACAAGCCATGGATCGAAGTGAGATTACAGATGGCGCCTCCGCCGGTCTTGAGCATGGATTCCACGACCCGCTGCGCCAGGAAGAATTGGGCACGGAAGTTAACGTGGAAGACCCGATCGAATTGCTCCCGCGTTACCTTGAGGAATGGTTTGTTGAGAGTGATCCCCGCGTTGTTCACCAGGCAGTCAATCCCGCCAAGGAATTCCGTGGCCTTGTCGGCCATCGCGCACACTTCATCGACGCTATCGAAATCAGCCTGCAAGGCCACGGCGCGCCGTCCCATGGCTTTGATCTCCTCCGCAGCAGTTACCGCGCCAGTGTCGATGGCATAGTGCAAAACAACATCGGAGCCTTGCCGCGCGAATTCCAAGGCGATTTCCCGGCCGATCCCGGTTCCGGCTCCCGTCACCAGAGTCCTCTTTCCAGCCAGACGCCCTTCAGTCTTCATGTTCATGAGCCTCCCCTTTTGCCGGGCGATATTGCGCCCCGGAATTTTCCCCGAGATGGTATCCCCGGCGTCAAAAGACTGCAAGCGGCCGGGCGATTACGTTGAAACTATTGCCTCGTCCAATCGTATTTAGTTATATACGAATTCTTGACATAAGCGCGCCGGGGTGCGAGACTGCCGGAGTATACAGAATTTGCGCAAGTATGCTGCCCGTGTAGCTGCTACGGTTCACGGAACTGCTCTAATCCCGAAAACATCGCGCGGAAGTGAAATGGCAATATCGAAATCTACCAAAGGGGTTCGCGCCCCGCGAACCTCTGTCAGCCATCAGGTTGAAGACCACATTCGCCAGGCGGTCTATAAAGGCCTCCTACACCCTCGCGAGCGAATTATTGAGGATGATGTGGCACGCCGTCTGCGAGTCAGCCGCGGCTCCGTTCGGGAAGCCCTGCTGCGGTTGGAACGCGACGGCTTGGTGGTTACCACGCCCCGCCGGGGAACCTATATTCGTGGCATTTCCCCGCATGAGTTCAAGGCCATTTTTGGCATGCGCGGCAAGCTGGAAGGTTTGTGCGTCCGGTATATGCGCGAGGCAATGAAACCGGAAATCCAACCCGCCCTCAACGAAGCACTGCGCAAGATGAAATCAGCCGCCTCCAGCCTTGACGACGAAAAGTTCTTCTACGCCGACATGGAGTTGCACCAGGCGGTCTGGAAAGCCTCCGGCCAGCCCCAACTTTTCCGCACTCTGAACCTGGTAATGACGCCATTCATCTTTATGATTGCCCGCAACTATTCGGCCGCCCAGCCGATTTCCGCGCGTTACGAAGACCACGTGCGATATCTTGACACCATCCTCAATTCGTCGCCGGGCCGCGTTGAGCGGGAGGTGGAACGTTACTTCGACCGTTTGTGCAAGCAAACCTTTCCACATCTCCTGTCGTCACTCGGCAATCCCGATGACGAGCTGTTTTTGCACCAGGACATCTCGGGCCAATACTTTCGCTGAAATCAGACGCCATTCGGGGATTCAGGATTGCATGCTTTCGTAGAAGTGGCGAACATCCTCTTCCACCACCCGATTTCCGCGCGCTGGTTTCACACCCTTAATGTCAATGCCGAGCTCCTTCGCCAGACGTCGTGCGCGTGGACTGGCAGCGATTTCGGGTGACGTCTGCTCCGGCGCCGATGGATCCTCTTTGCGGGAATCCACCAAATCATCAGGTCTTGCCGGAGGATCAGCGGGAGATGTCGCTGCATCGACAGCGCTCGTATGGGTAGTAACAGCCGCCGCACCGTTGATGGCCACCTCGCCGGGTTGGTCTCCCAGCAGCGCGATGACCGTTCCCACCTTCACCTTCTCACCCAGTTTCACACAGAGGGAGTTCAAATATCCCGAGTCTGCGGACTCCACTTCCATCTCCGTTTTGTCGGTTTCAACGGAGAACAGGACCTCGCCTCTTGTCACGCGATCACCCACCAGCTTCTTCCAGGCGACCACCGATCCTTCTTCCATGGTGAGACCGAGTTGAGGCATAACCACTTCGTATGTCATTGTCGCGGGCCTCTTCAATTCTCCATCAATTTGCGAACTTCTTTGACAACACGTTCAGCCGTTGGGATGACCTGACTTTCCAGCACCGGGCTGAATGGGCTGGGGATGGGCAGCGAGCAGATCCGCAGGGGCGGGCTGTCCAGCGCATCGAAGCACTCTTCGCACGCCAGCGCCACAACCTCACCGGCAAAACCGCACATTGCCGGCGCCTCATCAATTACTGCTATGCGCCCGGTCTTCTTAATGGAGGCCGCGATGCGAGCACGGTCCAAGGGGACAATGGTCCGCGGATCAATGACCTCCGCCGAGATTCCTTCCTTCTCCAGTGCTGCCGCAGCCTCCAGCGCAATGTGGACCATTTTGGAAATGCCGACCAACGTGATGTCGCGACCCTCGCGGTGGATGCGGGCTTCGCCCAGGGGAATCAGGTACTCCCCCTCGGGAATCATCTCCTTGGAGTTGTAGAGGGCCTTGTGCTCAATGAAGATGACCGGGCACTCCTCGCGCAGGGAGCTCTTGAGCAGACCTTTTACGTCGTACGGAGTGGCGGGTGTCACCACCTTCAGTCCCGGCGTGCTGGCGAACCAGCCATAGAAGCAATGGGAATGATGCGGGCCGGCGTTGCGCACGGAGCCCATGGCGCTGCGCACCAGCACAGGGGCGCGAATCTTGCCATTCGATGAATAGCAGATATTGGCGGCCTGCTGAATGATCTGCGTCATGGCTTCGAGCGAGAAGTCCAGGAAAACCTCATCAACAATCGCGCGGCTGCCCGCCATCGCCGCTCCAATGGCCACTCCGGTGGCGCCCAACTCGCAAATGCCAGTGTCGCGAAGCCGCTCCTCGCCGAACTCCGGGCAAAGGCCGCGCGTCTGGCGGAAGTTTCCACCCCGGGGTCCGATCCCCTGCCCGATGTAGACGATGGTCGAGTCGCGCTGCATCTCTTCGCGCAACGCTTCCACTCCGGCATCAACGTAGCTGATCTCACGTAATTGTTCAGGCACGGGGGGATCCTCCTCAAGAACAGTTCAGGAATAGATGTGATCGTATACGGTGGAGGCTTCGGGCTCCGGGCTTTCGCGGGCGAATTGAACCGCTTCGTCAAGCCATTCGTGGACTTCGCGCTCCACCTGCTCCACTGATTCAAGCGATACTCCCCCATCTTGCAGAAGTTTGTTGCGCAGAGATTTGATGGGGCATCGGCCCTTCCACTCTTCCACTTCCTCGCGCGTCCGGTAGGACGTTCCGGGATCGCCTTCGTGGTGTCCGACGAAACGATAGGTCTTGGCTTCGATCAGCGTGGGGCCCCCGCCGGAGCGGGCTTGTTCAATCGCAGCGCGGGCCGCGGCGTGAATCGCCACCACATCGCTGCCGTCCACCTCCACGCCAGGGAGCTTGTAAGCGGCGGCACGGCTCTGGACGCTGGTGTTCTTGGTCGCGCGCCGGAAGGCCATTTCCGTTGCGTAGAGATTGTTCTCGCAAACATAAACGACGGGCAGATTCCAGACAGCGCCAAAGTTCAGGCCCTCATGAAACGATCCGCTGTTCACCGCTCCATCGCCAAAGAACGCCACCACCACTTGCCCGGATTTGCGCAATTGGGCGCTGAGGGCTGCCCCGGTGGCGAGCGGAATGCCCGCCCCCACAATCCCGTTCGTTCCCATGAAGCCGTATTCGGGAGCATACATGTGCATGCTTCCCCCGCGGCCGCCGGATGAGCTGGTGGATTTTCCCCAGAGCTCTGCCATCACTTCGCGGCCAGGTACTCCTTTCGCCAAGGCATGCCCGTGTCCGCGATGCGTGCTGTAAACCAGGTCGGTGGGTTGCAGGTTGGCGCAGACTCCCACCGCCACTGCTTCTTCCCCAACGTAGAGGTGCACGAATCCGGGCAGCAATCCGCGCCGGTAAAGTTCCTGCACCTTCAGCTCGAATTCGCGGAGCTGCAGCATCTTCTGGTAGAGAGTCAGGGCCAACTTCTTATCCATAATCTCGATACCGCCTTTGGGTGGAATCAGACTTTCTCAGGGATGGATGTTCCATCACACCCCGGTGCGCGCTGGCGCAATTCCAGCAGAAATCCGAAGAGGGCTTGGGTATCCAGCAGCGCCCATCGCGTGCCCGGGCGTATCCCCGTTCCCGCTTGCAGAACCTCCACGTTTTGCGGCGAGAGGTTATGCACCACTTGATCCATATCATTCACTTCGAAAAGGACGTGATGAATGCCTCCGCCGCGTTCGTCCAGGAATTGGCGATAGGCGTTGCGTTCACCTTCCAGCGGTTGGATAAGCTCCAGTTCCAATGGGCCGAGCTGAGTAAAGGCCTGGCGAATCTTGATGTGCTCTTCCTTGCCGCGGAAAGAGTACCTGGAGTCAGGACGGTTCGGCCACTCGACGAAACGAAATGGGCCTATGCCGAACAGGGAAGTCAGCAGTCGCGTTGCCTGGTCCAGATCAGGAACGACAACGCCGATTTGGACAGCCTGCTTCAGTGCCACCCCGGCCACCGGGGTTTGTTCTGTGCTCATGTTTCACCCTTGGCTGCTGCTGAATCCATCCATGCGGTCCACTAATGGGCGAGGAATCCGCCATCCACCGGCATGACGATTCCCGTGACCATGGCGGAGGCATCAGAAGCCAGGAACAATGCCGGTCCCACCATTTCATGGGGCTCGCCGACGCGCCCAAGGGGAATGCCGGAGGTCCATGTCTGAATCAGTTTTTCCGGATCGAACTGCTTGTCGGCCATTACTTCGAGTAGGCCCGGGGTTCGAAACTGGCAGGGGGCGATGGAGTTCACGCGGATTCCGTAGCTGGCCCATTCAACGGCCAATTGCTTCGTCAACGAGTTGACCCCGCCTTTGCTGGCACAGTAAGCGTTGTTGCCCCGGCCCATTCCCACGACCCCGGCGATGGAGGAGAAATTGATGATGACGCCTTTGCGTTTCGGCACCATGACCCGTCCTGCTGCCGCGCAACACAGAAACGTGCCACGCAGATTCACGTCGAGCACCTTGTCCCAACCCTCCACCGACACTTCAAGCGCCGGTGTGTGCTGCGAGATGCCGGCGGAGTTTACGAGGATGTCAATGGTGCCAAGTTCGCGCACGGTGGCATCCGCCATCGCGGCAATCTCCTCCGGCTTGCTCACATCCACGCGAATGGCCGTCGAGCGGCGGCCTTGTGCGGCCACCATCGCCGCGGTTCGCTGGGCTGCCTCAAAGTTCAAGTCCGCGGCAGCAACATCGCATCCATATTGTGCCAGGCCCAACGCAATGGCCTCACCGAATCCGGCTCCCGCACCGGTGATCAGCGCTACACGTCCACTCAGGTTGAAAAGCTCTTTGAAATTGACGCCAGCAGTGTCCATGGGCATCCTTTCTTGAACCGATTCATTCACTGTTACAACCTGCCGATTGGTGTGCAGATACTCGTTGGGGACAGCTTACACCGCTGCTCCGTGGCGTACTCTTCGCCGCGGCCGGATGCTATAACAAGCACTGTAGAGTGTCAACTCTATTGTCGACAAAGGACCAATAGTTTGCTTGACAACCCCCTTCATCGGAAGGATGATACGTCGCGCCTGTCCGCCAACCAACTCCTGCCCGGCATGGTTTGCCGCGGAGGGAGCGGGATCGACGTGCAAATCGCCGCGACACGTCCGGATGGGGCGCCCCGAAGGCAATCTTAGCCAATTGACGTAATTAGGACTCCCATGAACTCTGAGATGATGACAGCTTTGGGGTACCTGGTCGTTGCCGGACTGATCAACAGCGCCTACACCCTTCCTCTCAAGCTCAAGCTGCGCTGGAAGTGGGAGAACATGTGGCTGGCGTTTACGCTGGTGGGCGTTTGCCTTCTCCCTGTGCTGCTGGGAATGTGGACGATCCCAGGTTTCTGGTCCATCTACACCCAAATCCCATCGCGCTCGCTGCTGATTGTGGCAGTGTCCGGAGCCACCTGGGGTGTGGGCATGCTGCTTTCGGGAGTGGCTGTGGACCTTATCGGCGTGGCGGCGATGTTTGCCACGGTCATGGGCATCTCGTCCAGTGTCGGTGCCCTTCTCCCCTTGATCGTCCAGGGCACGGGTGGGCTTACGCCAAGGTCGGGCCTGCTGATTGCCGCCGGTATTGCACTCACCATCATGGGAGTCGTTCTGTGCGGGTTGGCGGGACGAAAGCGCGAGAAGGATGAAGCGCTCAAGGAAGTCCCCCAGAGGTCCGCATTCCTGCGGGGATTCTTCTTCGCGGTGCTCGGTGGAATCTGCGGTTCCATGCTGAACTTCGGCCTGGCCGCTGGCGCTCCGTTGATTGCGGCCGCGCAGCGACACGGTTCGAGCGCGTCCATGGCCACGAACGCGGCATGGGTTCCGGTGCTGGTTATTGGTTCGATCCCAGGGATCATCTACTGCCTCCGTCTGCTGCGGAAGAATGGGACCGCGCCGAATTTCCTTGGCCTGCACTCATTCTCCTATCTCTTCCTCGCCCTGCTGATGGGACTGCTCTGGTTCGGAAGCGTCGTCCTCTACGGGATGGCAACACTCCAGATTGGTAATCTTGGCGCGGTGCTCGGATGGCCCCTCTTTATGGCGACCATCGTCCTGGGCAGTTCCCTGTGGGGCGCTGTGACCGGCGAGTGGAAACATGCCAGCAACCGGGCGCGTGCTCTAATGGGAGCCTCAGTCTTTGTGCTGCTTGTGGCTATCGCGGTTCTTGCCAGTGCGAAAGTCCAGAGTTGAAAGCCTGTACGTGAGCTTGGCGGAAACCTAAACCGGAAATCAAAGCAAGGAGGTTGTCATGTCGCGCGAATGCATGGAGTCGATTCGGAACTTCAAGGTTGACAAAGGTTCGGCTGCCCTTTGGTGGCTGGGGCAGATGGGCTTTCTCGTTAAAACGCCGGCGGGCACACTCTTCGCTATTGACGCCTATTTGACGAACTCCTGTAAGAAGATTGGGGACTCACTGGGACTCAACATGGACCGCCGCGTTCCGATCTTTATTGAGCCGGAAGAACTCGATGTTAATCACTTCCTCTGCACCCATTCGCATCAGGATCACGCCGATCCCGAGACCCTTGGCAGGCTGCGAAAAGAGCGCATCGAGACATTCGTAGGCCCCGGATTGGCCTGTGAGAGCTTTGCCAGTTGCGGCGTGGATCGAGCCAAGGTCCAGCAGACTTATCCCGGCGGCAAATTGCAGGTCTCAGACTTGACTGTGCACGGGACGTTTGCCATGCCGACCGATGATTCTGACCTGAACCACATGGGGTATGTTCTGGCGGTGGAGAATGGTCCGCGCATCTACATTTCCGGCGACACCGATTACAGCGACCTGTTGGCGCATGTGCGGAAGTTGGAGCCTGACGTCATGATTGGGTGCATCAATGGCGGCTTCAACAACATGAGTCACTGGGAGGCGGCTGAGCTTGCGGCGCTCATCCAACCCAAGGTTGCGATACCGTGCCACTACGACATGTTCCCAGATAATGCCTCCGACCCGCAGCAATTCCGGGCATGCCTGAAGCTCAAAGCGCCACAGGTGCGGTACGAACAACTCGACTATGTGAAGCCGTTTGTGGTCAAGTCCTGAACGCCAACGAAGCCCGCGTGACATGCACCGCTGCCGCGTCACAGTAGTGTGGCTCAGCGGGAAGTCACGAGTGTTGCTTTGAGGCTGATCTGCTTACTTCATCCGAGGGGACCCGCTATGCGTTTGAAATGGTCTGAGCCAGTTGCACCGATACCGTCAATGATGTCGCGCGCCCTGATTCGAGTCGCCGTCATTTGCGCCTTGAGTTGCGTTTGCAGCACCAGTGGCTTTGCGGGCATTGGCCACCCCACCGCTGCCGGGAATTCCTGGCGGCTCGCCACGGCCGATACAGAGGTTGTGCTGGCGGTCGTGGACGGTTGGCCGGTGCTCCAAACTCTTCGCTCCACATCAGCCCGGCGCAATTGGCTGGCCTCTCCGCTTCGGGAATCCTTGATGAAGACGGTCATCGTTGATGGCTCGCCGAAGGATTTGGCCTGGAAGTTTACGGGCGCCGAACTTGATGCCAGGGGCGAGGAGTTGAGGATTCATTACCGCAATGACGCTCCCCAACTGGACCTGGATTCCGTGTGGCGTGCCCGGCCGGGGCGAGGTCCGGTGGAACATTGGCTGATCTTGAACAACGCATCCGGCCGCACCGTAACCGTTAGCCGGCAGGGAAGCATGGACCTGACGAACCTTTTGATCCCGCCGCAGGGTGGCGCGCAGGCATGGTGGATCAACCGTGGCGGCAGCAATGCCAGCACCGAAGGAGGCACCTTCACCGCGGCCATTGACGCCGACTTCGACCAGGTTCTCATCAACGATCCGTCCCAAATGTCGAGCCCGGTTCCCTGGATGGCGATCCAAATCGGCGAGGCCGAGGGCTTGTACGTTGGCTGGGAGTTCTCCGGTGTCGGGGCCATACACGCCAGGACCGATTCCACCGACCCTTCGCACCTGGAATTGCAGGTCGGCCTGGCGCCGGAATTCAAGACCGATGTTCCTGCCGGAGCCGCATTCCTGGCCCCTGCGGCGATAGTGGGTTGCTATAAGGGTGACATTGACGACGGCAGCTACAGCCTGCATCGATTCATTCTGGACAAGCTTCTGCCCGCGCTGCCTGAGGGGCAGCCCTACCCGACGTTGGCCTACAATCTTTATCTGGACGTGGGAGGCGACAAGGCCCAAGAATCCGACGTCATCAACAGTGCTGCCTTTTGCAAATCGCTCGGGTTTGAGACCTTTGTGCCGGACGCGATGTGGTTCCCCCGGGACGGGGACTGGCGCTGGGACCCGGCGCGGTTCCCTCGCGGCGGAACTCCGATTGAGCAGTACACGCACGAGAATGGCATGAAGCTGGGTCTTTGGATGGCATGGACGCACGGGGGCGATTCCCTTTATCCCTGGGCGTTGAACATCTTCCGCCACCCCGACTGGTCTATCGATAACGTAGGCCCCGGCTGGAAGCCGGAGAGCATCAACTGGAGCACGCTTATTGATCTGGGGCATGACCCGGCGCGTGACTGGGCCGAGCGCGAGGTGGAACGGGTGGTGACCGATAATCACCTGGATTACCTGAAGCATGATTACTCGCCCATCGTCACTCGCTGCTCGCAAACCAACCATCGCCACCACTACGGTGTCGACGTCAGTTACTGGTCTACATTGGGGTATTACCATATCATGGAAGACCTGAAGGCGCGGCACCCGCAACTGGCGCTGGAAGGCTGCGCGGCGGGCGGACGCATCAAGGACTTCGGCTACATCAAGCACGTGCATTACATCGCGACCACGGACACGCTCTCCGCGCTGCCTGACCGCCAAAGCATCTACGATTCCACCTTTGCCTTTCCGCCTGCCGTGCTGATGGCCTATACCTATGAGAACTACTACAACAAGGACGGCGACCGCCCCCGGCCCTTCTTCTGGCGGTCCGCCATGATGAGCGCGTGGCAGATCGATCCCACGCATACCGCAAGCTGGTCTCCGGAAGAAATCGCCGGGGTGCAGCGCTCAGTGGAGGTCTACAAGTCCTGGGTTCGGCCCATGCTGGCGGACGTGGAGGTTCACCACATTCTGCCGCGTCCGGATGGCCTGCATTGGGACGGGATGTTCTATTGGAGCCCGGGCCTGAAGCGCGGGACGCTCTACATCTTCCGGCCGAACAATGACCAGACCACTCAGCGCGTACGTCTGAAAGGATTGGAGCCCGGCGCGCGGTACCACCTCCACTCGGAGGACGGAACCCTTGCCGAGGGGACACGCGACGGCAAGGAACTGATGAGCGGAGGGCTTCTCCTTAAACTGCCGGAGAAGTTCAGCAGTGATTTGATCTACGTGGAGTTAAGTAAATAGATATCATATAAAAGTATATATACCACAAGAAGGATTGCCTGTGTGAGAAATATTCCGCTCCCATGGTTATTCCTGGAGCCCAACTCGCACGGTCAATTTCCTCTGCGGACAGGGTTGAGCCGGGACCCGCGCCCAAGGGGCGGCGATTACGACTTGCGGTGGTGGCGCGCGAGGTAGCGGTGAACGTCCGGCCAAAACTCCTTCATCTCGAAACTGACGGCATCCCACCCAATTTGCGTTGCCCAAACATTGGCGCTGCTGCCGAACGTCCGTGGGCCGGGGTGGTAGGCATTGGAGATGGCTGCGGCTGAGGCACTGCCGAGGATTTCCGAGAAGTTGAACTCGGCTTTCCCCGAGTCGCCGCGTGTCACCAGAACCCGCAGGCCGGCGTACCCGGCACGATGGAGAAAGCTCCCTTTCCCCAATTGGTAGTAGCGCGGATCTTGTCGAAACGCGGAAGGGAATACGGCGCCAGCCATGAAGTTCTCCACGCTGTTGTCGCCGAAAGCCAGGGCGTAGCGCTTGCCATAGCCTTTAAGCCCTTGCCCAAAGGTGGGGTTGGTGTTGCTGGCCTGATTGACTCCAGACTCAAGGGCGAGGAACGCGAATTCCACCGGGTCGAAAGTTCCCTGACCCACCAACTTGAATTTTTGCCCGGTGGTGAGCGGCGGCAGCGATGTGGCATTTTCCACGGTCAAATAATTAGGCAGCGTCCAGAGGATCCTGTCGTTTTGCGGAACCTTGGGGTTACTCGTGGGCTGACCTTGGGCGGTGGCAGGATCAGTCGTCGTTTTGGTTTGGGGCGGTGGAGTGGCCGGTGGAGTTTGCGGAGACGCTGGCTGGGTTTGGGAGGAAGCCGGGGCGGGGGCCTGCGCCGCCTGTTGTGCCAGCGTTGGATGCAGTATCCCAAGTGTACAAACCATTATCGTGAGGCATACCACACCGTTGGGCCAAGGGGTTCGGTCAATCATTCGTTGCCTAATCTCCCAATCTACCTATGAGTGGACAAACCCCCACCCTTTCAGCGTTTTGCAGACCAACCACGTTTTCTGTTTGATGCCTCAAGCTGCAAGAGAGTTACCTGTCGTACTTTCTTCAAAGGCGAGGAATTACATCTGGCGCTTGCCGCGCGTAAGAAGGCGGTGAAGGTCCGGCCAAAACTCCTTCAATTCGTAACCGATGGCATCCAACAAAATTTGTGTGCCCTCAACGTCGGTGCTGCTGGCGATCGTATGGGGGCCTGGATGGTAAGCATTTGAGAGGCCAGCGGCTAAGCCATTACCCAGAACTTCAGAGAAGTTAAATTGGGTTTTTCCCGAGTCTGAGCGTGTAATCGCAACCCGTAGGGCGGCGTGGGTGAATCGGTGGAAGACATTTCCTGTTCCCATCTGGTAGTAACGCGGGTCCTGGTGCAGCAAAGTTGGGAAGATGGCGCCCGTCCCGAAGTTTCCGATGATGGCGTCGGTATAGTCCGTCCCGAACCGTTTGGAGTAGCCAGACATGCCTTGGCCATAAGTAGGGTTCGTGTTGTCGGCCTGGCCGATCCCTGCCTGGATGCCCATGAACGCCACTTCAACCGGGTCGAAGCACCCTTCAGCCACTGTCTTGAACTTTTGCCCGGTCGTAAGCGGCGGCAGCGAGGAGGCATTTTCCACGGTCAAAAGGTTGGGCAGCGCAAAGAAAATTCGGTCATCTTTGGGAGGTTTAGCTGGCGGAGCGGGTTTGCTTTCGGCAGACTTGGAGTCATCCGCGGTCTTGGCTGAGGTTTGCGACGTTGCTGGAGCAGTTGTCGGCTCTGACTGCTGCGCCCGCAATGGGTGCGAGAGTCCGAATACACATAGTAAGAGGATTCCAATGGCGCAACCGCGCGGCGCGAGGTTTCGGCTAGTCATCGGTTTAGAAATCTCCTCACTCGTTTTTCGGGCAATAAGTCTTAGCCTTGGCACGCATTACTGTCTGGTCCCGTATGCTCATTTGACGCTTCTGCCGCCATAAGAGTTACGTTTCACTCTATCTGACTGTAAACACATATACTTACTTGAAGAAGATGCGCGAGGCTCTCACAGGGCGGCGTCACAAGTGGGCGCCGAACCACTGTAAAGTTCGGGCGATCACTTCCTGTTCCCAGGGGATGGAGGTGAAAACGTGGTCCGCTCCGGCGATGATGGAGAGTTCTTTCGTTTCGGCGCCCGCCGCCCGGAAGAAATCGCGCGCATGGGAAACGGGCACCGACTGGTCCTTTTCCGGATGGATGATCAGCGTTGGGCCTTTGTAGCGCGCCAGATGGCGAATGGGTTCGACCTTTAAGACATCCTCGCCCAGGCGCGGGTTTAGTTCGTGGGCGTTGTATTCTCTGGCTCCTGCTTTGCCTGGAATCTTCTTCAGTGACTTCTTCAAGACTTCGCGCAGATGGGCCGTATGCGCCACCGCGCTCCACAGGACCACCGCCTTTGCCTTGACGGGAAGCGCCAGCGCCGCGGCCACTGTTCCGCCCAGGGAAAGTCCCAGCAAGCCCACCTGCTCCGCATTGATCCCGGCCTGCGCGCGCATGAAGGCTACGGCGGCGCGCCCATCGGCAATCTCGCCGCGCAGAGTCATCTCCCGGAATTCGCCGTCCGACTCGCCCGACCCGTAGAAATCAAACCGCAGGGACGCGATTCCCGCCTGGGCCAGGGCACGCGAACACTTCACGAAAATCCAATGCGATTCCATGCGATTGCCGGTAAAGCCATGGAACAGGACCACACCGGCAGCAGGCCGCTTCGGCGCCGGGGTGGGCAGATGCAACACGCCCCGCAGGACCTTTCCCGCAGGGTTGGGGAACTCCACGAACCGCTCAATGACCGCATGTTTCACTGGCTTATGACCTCTTCGTAGGGTGCTATTGGCCTTGTTCGACTTTATAGCCGCATTTCTTCCACGAATCAAGCGTGCAATACGAAGCCGTCTTGTACCCAAGTTTCTGCAGTTCCAAGGCGGCGCGCGAACTGCGGCCACCATGTTCGCACATCGTAACCACGGTTGTCCCCTTTGCAACCTTCATCTCTTCCAGTTTCCTCGCCAATTGGTCGCTGGGAATGTTTACCGCGCCCGGAATGTGTCCCGCGGCGAATTCCTGCGAGCTGCGCACGTCGATGACAAGAATTTTGGTGTCTTTCCCCATTGCCTGCTGCAACTGCTCCGCCGTGGTTTGCCGCGCAGCCTTGTTCACGGTCGCATGTTGCGGCGTGGCGAAGAGGGTTCCCGCCAGCAGCAGGCCAATGCCGATAAAGACGCTTTTCATTGTGCCCTCCGGAGACGCATAAGGCTAACAGGTTACAGCTAACAGCCTACAACTTAACCGGGCATTTTGACTAGGCCCAGAAACCGTTAGAACGCGGTTGTTCCCCCTCATGCTGTCGTTTGGTCCTGCCAATAACCGAAGCGGAGGAGTGTGGGCGGCCGATCACCAGGTGCCCAGAGCCGCGGGCCTTTCCGGAATACTGAATCCTGAATCCGGAATCTCGCTCCGCCCTTGTCTTGAGTCCTGTATTTTGAATCCTGCTGTGCCTTTGTCTTGAATCTTGAATTTTGAATCTTGAATCCTGCCCCGTCCCGGATCTGTGTTTTCATCAACATCCCCGGATGCACCTTCATTTTGCATTGTTCCTATTCCCCCAGCGTTCTCAGCTACGGCCGGGCACCCACCGTCGGACACCTGACACTTGGCACCCGACACCTGATCTTCGTCCCCTGTTCCCTGTAACCTGTCACCTGGCACCTGTTCCTCTGCAACCTGCTTTTCGCCCGCCGTTCCCTGTAACCTGTCACCTGGCACCTGTTCCTCTGCAACCTGCTTTTCGCCCGCTGTCCCCTGTAACCTATCCCCTGTAACCTGTCTTTCCCCATGGTTCTGCATTTTCATCAAGAAGTTGCCAAGGCGCATGAACTGGCGGAAGCACGACTCCTCCTCGCGCTGCATCAGTTCCGAGTGCTGATGGGGGCCGGACTGCAAGTCATCCTGTACGATTCGTGACAGCGGCGCTTCGTACCTTTTCAGCTCTGCGTGCAAGTTCTCCAGCCCCATCTTCGCCAAGGTCACCAATTCCTGCCGCAGGCCATCCCGTTCCGCCCCTTCCGCCACCGGAATGCTCAAGACCGGGACAGCAGAATTATCATCGTCCCAATCCGCCAGTTCGCGTAAATAGGGGTCCGCTGATTGCTC
>JARLGN010000124.1 GCA_031292775.1 Acidobacteriota bacterium
GCCGGATCCGAGACCTTGCCGACGTCGAGGAAATTCGCGAAGCCGCCGATAGCCAGCCGCCAGAGGCCTGATAACAACCTCTCACATCTAAAAGCCGCGGACCTAAAGAACAGGTCCGCAGCGCGGTTGCTTATCATTGGGAGATAACACAATCGCGACAGGCGCTCGTTTCGGCAGCGTCGCCGTAGCCCTTAGGGTTCTTGACCCCCTCACCCGTCTCCGTCGGCTGACGGACTGATGAAAACGCCGGCTGCGGTCCACCCTCCCCGATTGCTGGGGTCCGATGGACCCATCGGGGTCCGGAAATCGGACTCCCCCAAAGGGGCGAGGGGTGTAGATTCAAATCACCTCCCCCCTCGCTCCTTTGGGGGAGAGGGGCTGGGGGTATAGGCGCTAGAATAAGCGCCATGGGACAACGAGCCCGTGGAGCGGGCGAAAGATCGTCACTTGTGTCCAAAACAGATCGCGTAAGGTTGGGGATGAGGTGCAGCACGAGCGCTGGTTATGCGGGGCAGGGGGGGCTCTTTCTCACGCGGGCGGTCAAGCCAACCTGTTTCTAGCGCAGATCGATTGAAATCTACGTCCCTCGCCCCCTTGGGGGAGAGGGTGGATCGCATCCGGCGTTTTCATCAGCCGGGGCGAGACGGGTGAGGGGGTCAAAAACTCTTGGGCCTACGGAGATCCTGTCGACTCTGATGCCATTTCACTTTTGCCTTTTGCCCTTGCTATTGCTGCTCCGTCGAACGAATTCCATCTTGGTAAAGACCCCCTCACCCCCCGCCTTGCGGTCCCCCCTCTCCCCCAAGGGGGCGAGGGAGAATGAATCGTTGGTTTGGCGTCGTATTTGTGACCGTGGACGAGCAGAAACGCGTTCGTCGCGCGGCGCGTAGTTAATTTGGACAGCAGTGACGTGTTTTCCGGCAGCGACAGTGTGTAGCCTCTAATGCTGGTAGATTGATCTTGACTGGCATAGCGTAGATTGATATACTTGCCGGGTGTTACCGTGGGGCGCAGCCATGTCCACACGCAAGTCTCCCGCCTTCCCGAAGCCGAGCCCTTCCAACCTGCAAAGTCCACAGAGCAAAATTCCGGCGTCCATGATCCGAGGGACGGACGGCAGTAGGCAGAAAGCAGTAGGCCGTAGGCAGAAAGCGGAAGGCAGTAGGCAGCGGGCAGTAGGCGGAGAGCTTGCCGCTGAACGTAGTTGGCCACCAACTGTGTGCTGTCGGCTGCAAGCTATCAGCTCCGAAGCGATGCAAGATTCCGGCCTGCTGGTGATTTACGATTGGCCAAAATCGACAACCAGAAATCGAAAATAATCCAATGGCACGATGGCCCGGGTATAGCAGCCTTCCAAGATGTATCAGAACCAAAAGGGGTTAGTCGTTTACAGCACAAATGTCTGAAAGCTATATCTCATTCAAAATAAATATAGTTAGCTCAAAATAACGGAACCGGGAAGAAAAAGAAGGGCGTGTCCTTCCAAGATGTATCAGAAACAAAAGGGGTTAGCGATGAATCGCGAGAACCTCGCAAAAATCTATGTAACTGAAATAACAAGGCTTAGAAGATTCTTCGGTGAGCACGGTCGTGAAAAAAAAGGGGAAAAATTGGGGCAAAATTTCTTTAAGTTGTTGAAAACACATATAGAAAAAATGCCCGTTTTCGGCCTTTCCATGATATTCATGAAAACAAACGAGTTAAACCATTCTTTCCATGATATTACTGAAAATAAAGGGAGTTACCAAAAACTGGGGCGAGAGACAGAGTCCGAAGTCTGGAGTCCGCAGTCCGAGGTCATCAAGAACGGTGGTTAGTGACGAGAACAAAAGTCCCGCGGCGGGCACAGCGAGATTCTTTGCTGCTGCTAAGGGTGACAACATAGCGGGTAATATCGGAACGGGGGAAGAGCAGCCAACGCCGGAGGACAAACACCCCTGTGACACACTACCCCATACCGTCTATCGGCAGTTTATGGTGAGAGGATGAACCAATTTTCTGGCTGCGAAGATCGCCAATCGCGCGTCACGCAATCACCCGATGGGCGAATGGCAAGAGGTACCACCTCTCCCGCGAGGGGCGGCAGGTTTGAGATTCAATTTTCCCATGACAGAGGGCTTCATTCCGCGCCTGATTATGGAGTAATCTATTAGTTCACCTTTTAGGCAGGGGGCTGACAATGACATCCGAATTGAAGAACAAAGTGGCCGTGGTCACGGGCGGGTCGCGCGGGATCGGCTTCAGCATCGCACAGGCTTTGCTGGTGGAAGGCGCCCAGGTCTTTATTTGCAGCCGGAATCAGAAGACTTTGGATGCTGCGCTGGCAAAGCTCCGCACCACCGCAGCGGCCAATGTGGATGGCTCGTGTGCTGACGTTCGCGTTTACGATGACTGCCGGAAGCTGATTCGCGTGGCGGCCGAACGCTTCGGCGGCCTTGACATCCTGGTGAACAACGCCGGCGTGGGCATCTTCAAACCCGTCGATCAGCTCAGCGTGGAGGATTGGGACACAACGATTCACACCAACCTCTCCGGCGTCTTCTATTGCTGCCGCGAAGCCGTTCCCCTGATGCGCAAACGCGGCGGCGGATACATCTTTAATATCTCGAGCCTCGCGGGGGTCAACCCCATGCCCAGCGGGTCCGCTTACAACGCTTCCAAGTTCGGTCTGAACGGATTTAGCGAGGCCATGATGCAGGACGTCCGCTACGACGGCATTCGCGTCAGCTACCTGATGCCGGGCAGCGTGGATACGGATTTTGCCGCCGAACCCGGCGCCAAGGCCGGAGAGAAGTGGAAGCTGACCGGCGAAGACATCGCCAAAGCGGTGGTCGATCTGTACAAATTTCCCGGCACGGCTTTGGCCAGTCGCATCGAGATGCGACCGTCACAGCCACCCCGAAAGAAATAACCAGAAGTGTTGGATGCTGCGCGAAAGCGTGCGCGGCGTTGCCCCATCTCCCTGCTCCACACTTGGCCTAAAGGTCCCGGCCCAGGGGACTGATGGAAGAGATGAGGCCCTTGGAGCGTCCAGGTGAAAGCTCCGGTTCGGACGGCGCCGCGTTGCTTGGCGCGGCCCTCCCAGCCGGGGGCCTGGGTACGATCAGGAAGACCGGAAGAGCGCACCTCTCGGAGGCGTGGAAACAGCTATGGAAGCTTTACAGCGGGACCTTCTTCCTTGGAGCGAAGAGTATCACGTTGGCATTGCCTTTGCCGATGTGCAGCACAAGCAGTTGGTGGATATCATCAACCGCCTCTACCAAGCCTTGGTGGACGGCAAAGCGCGGCCCGTTATCGGAAGGACGTTGGACGAGCTCATCCGATACTCCACGGCCCACTTTGCCGCCGAGGAGAAGGTTCTGCAAAGCTGTGGGTACCCGGACTTCCCTGCGCACCATTCAGAGCACGAGCGCTTGGCGTACGCCATCCTCGAGTTCTACCAAAGACTCATGAGCAACGAATTGGGAATGACCGCGCAGTCGGTGGACTTCCTGAGGGACTGGCTGGGACAGGAGATTCTGGATGTCGACATGAAGTTCGCCCCGTTCCTGAAGGGCAAAGGTGTTCCTTAAGGAACGGTATCAGGCGCCAGATATCAGGTGCCAGGCAGAAGGCAACCCCCGGCACCTGATACCCGATACCGCGAACCTATTCGAGTGGGATTTCCTTCAGCACGTCATCCCAGTGGCCGGTAGTCAGCTCCCATCGCCGCTTTTCCTGCCGTGCGAGTTCCTCCTGGTCCGGGTAAAGCTCGCGTTTGATTTGTGGATCGCGATAATGGGCTTCTTCCAGCGCCGCCCAGTCGCGCCAAACCATCACGATCTTGTAATCCCACGCCGGGGTCTCCGAGTGGAAGCGCCGCTCATAGAGCAACTCACTTTTCAGAATGCCTTCCTTGATGAGTTGTTGCAGGATCGGGTTGTGATTCTTCTTGTAGAGCGCCAGCCATTCCGCTCCGGCGCCCGGCGCCACCTTGTAGTAATACTCGATTACGAGTTGCGTTCCGCCGTGCTCGGTTCCTTTAGGTTGCATCGTCGCTCCTCTTATTTTGGTCTTGCTTGGAAGTATCAAAGCTGTGACTTCGCAATGCAAGGTGTGCGTTCTAATTGTATTCCAATTGCGCGGAACAGATGGCAGTCTCTTCCCACGAGGCAGGTTCTCGCGGACGCTTCACGGGGCACGTTATGTGCTCAGCGGTGCAATTCCACCACGTCCCTGTCTTCGAGCACATGGTCGCGGTTCACCATTTGGCCCTCGAGCCGCCCTTCTCTCCACAGTCGGGCATACTTGAGTTGGGCCAGAAAATCCTGATGGACGTGTGCGGCAAGATCGATCAGGCGCGTACCTCGCTTGAGGATATACGGCGCCACGCGCTCCAACTTCTTCCCCGGTGCCTTGGTGTAGACGCGAATGACCGCCAGCATTTCGAACACCGCATGACGAAGGGGTTCCAGGCCCTCGCCGGATTCTGCGGACACGCGTGCCAATTCGAATCGTCCTCCGTACAGGTCACGCAGAATGTCGAAATTCTCCGGGGCGCCGCTCGCGTCGATTTTGTTGGCCACCAGCAGGGTGCGCTTGCGAAGCCAACCGGTGGTGTAAGGCAGCCCGGCTTGGTCGAGTTGCACCTTGGCGTTTGCGATCTGGGTGAGGGTTGTCTCCAAATCCTCCAGCAGGTCGGGGTCACTTAGGTCAACTACCAGCAAGGCGGCGTCGGCGTTGCGGATGATCTGGTAAAGCCACGATTCGGGAAAGTCCGGGTGCACGGGAGGCAAATCCACCAGTTGCACTTGCACGTCTTCAAACGGCATCATTCCCGGCAGCGGCACGCGCGTGGTGAAGGGGTAGTCGGCGACTTCCGGCATGGCGTGGGTTAGGCGCCGCACCAGCAGCGACTTGCCGCTGTTGGGCGGTCCCACCATGGCCACTTGCCCGGCGCCTTCTTTCTCCACACGATGAATGATGTCAATGCGGCTGGTGGGCCGGCGGGCTTGCTCGGCACGCAGCTTGGAGAGCCGCCGCTTCAGGTCCGCTTGCATCTTCTCGGTGCCCTTGTGCCGCGGAATCGTGGCCATCATTTCTTCAATGGCCGCGATTTTCTCCTCCGTCGACTTGGCACTCTTAAAGCGTCTTTCTGCTTCCAGGTAAACGGGGGTGAGGTTTGCAGGCATGGCAAGTCACCACGAGGGTGGCGCCTATTATGCGCCAAAGTGCTGCTTCGAACCAAGGGGGGGCTTGGAAACAGAGAGTCTGGAAACAGAGGTCTTGCGGCACCCTAAGGGTTACTGTATACTTGCTTTTCCATGTTCCAAACCCACGCCAGCTCGTTTACGTACTTTAGTTACCGGTATTGGAGTTTTTCTCCAATCCGGTAGAGTGGCGTTGGTCAGAACGAAAAGACATTGTCGCAAGGCCAGCCCGCTCCCAGTGAGTGGGCTTTTTCATTTACGGGGAGGATGAACGCGATGATCATTTCCATGAAACCGGACGCGACCCAGGAGCAAATCGATCATGTATGCGAGAGCATCCAGGAGTTTGGATACAAGGTCCACTCCATCCAAGGCGAAGAGCGCGTCGTCATTGGAGTAATCGGCGTGGGAGATGTAAGCGACTGCCTGGAAGCGATTGAGTTGGCTCCCGGAGTCGCGAGCGCCGTGCGGATCTCGTCGCCCTACAAATTCGTGAGCAAGGAGTTCAAACAGGAGCGCACTCAGATCCCCATCAACGGCGTTTCCATTGGGGGTGACCAATTCGTGGTGATGGCGGGACCATGCTCGGTGGAGAGCGAGAAGCAGATTATGGAAGCAGCGGAGTTCGTGGCTTCCGTGGGAGGCAAGATCCTGCGCGGTGGCGCCTTCAAGCCCCGCACTTCCCCTTACGACTTCCAGGGAATGGAGGAGGAGGGGCTGAAGTTGCTTGCCAAGGCGCGGGCGGCGACAGGCCTGGCCATCGTCACCGAGGTCATGAGTGAGCAGGACGTCCAACTGATCTCTGACTATTCGTACATTCTGCAAGTGGGCGCGCGCAATATGCAGAACTTCGCCCTGCTCAAAACTCTGGGCAAATCTCCGCGACCGGTGCTGCTGAAGCGCGGTATGAGTTCGACCATCAAAGAATTGCTAATGTCGGCCGAGTACATCACCGCGCACGGCAATCCCAACGTGATCTTGTGCGAGCGCGGCATCAGAACCTTCGAAACTGCGACGCGCAACACCTGCGATATTTCCGCTGTGCCGGTGCTGAATGAGCTGACTCACTTACCGGTAATTGTTGACCCCAGCCACGCAGCAGGCCGCCAAAGCCTCGTTCCCCCCCTATCCCGTGCCGCCGTCGCTATCGGCGCGGACGGCCTGATTGTGGAAGTACATCCCTGTCCGGAAAAGGCCAAGAGCGACGGCTCGCAGTCCCTCAACTTCCAGCAGTTCCGCTCCATGATGCAAGAGCTGAAACCTTACCTGAACATTTGGAAGGAGACGCGGGGCAAGCAAAGCACCGCGGCCAAAGCGGCCGTATAAATGTGACCGGCACACAGAGAATTCGATGTGCTGCTGTAGCGCTGCCCTTTAGGTCAGCACATGCTTTGTAGGGCCGAACAGCCTTCGGCCTTTGAGTGCCGCCCTCAAGGTCAGTACCTTCCGGCATGAATGTTGTCTCTACGATCTAGCTGCTAGAAAATCAGGAATTGCACCACGAAAAGCTCCGCGAAAATGTATGTGAGTGGAGGGCACTCGCGCCATCGGCCCGTGGCAAGTTTGGCGATGGAATAGGAGATCAGCCCAAAGGCTATGCCATCGGCGATGCTAAAGGTCAGCGGGATTCCCACCAGCACCAGGAATGCCGGCAGGTATTCCGTAGGGTCATCCCATTGGAGCTCGCGTAGAGGTCTGAGCATCATCGATCCCACGACGATGAGCGCCGGGGCCAGTGTAGGATAGAATACGGTTTGCCCCACCTTGACCCCGCCGCCAATCATGGAAGCCAATGGGCTGAAAAATAGCGAAGCGGCCAGCATGATTCCAGTCACGACGCTTGCCAGACCGGTACGGGCGCCGTCGGAAACGCCCGCGGCGGATTCAACGTAGCAAGTGATTGTGGAAGTCCCCAGTGCGGCGCCTACGGAGGTTCCCACGGCATCGGCAAATAGGGCGCGATCCACCCGCGGCAACTTGCCATCGCGAACCAGTCCGGCCTGATGCCCAACACCCACCAGCGTTCCCACCGTATCGAAAAGCGCCAGATAGAAAAGCACAAAAATAGCTGACCCCAAGCGCGCCGGTGAGATCTTTAACAGGCCCGCCAAATCGAATTTCCAAAAGGTCGGCGCCAGGTGAAGCTGCATCGAAAACAATCCGTGGTAATGGACCAAGCCCAGGAGTGCGCAAATGGCGGTACTCGCGAGGATACCCAGCAAAATAGCGCCGCGCACGCGGAAGCTCAAAAGCACAACAATGAGTAGTAGCCCACAAACAGTGGCGAGCACAACCGGTTGGCGCAAATCGCCCATGCGCACCAACGTGCCGGGAGAAGCCACTACCAGTCCGCCATATTCCAGTCCAATAAACGTTATGAACAAGCCGATTCCCGCGGCAATACTGCACTTCAAGGAATTGGGTATGGAATTTACAATCCGCGCACGCAGGCCGGTCAGGGTAATGGCGACGAAGAAGATCCCTGCCAGCAGCACCGCCGCAAGTGCCTGCTGCCAACTCAGACCGAATCCCAGGGGAACAGCTCCGCAAAGCGTGCAGGCAAAGAAGAAGTTCTCGCCCATTCCCGGCGCGAGCGCCACGGGGTAGTTGGCTACAAACCCCATCAGCAGCGTGGCGATGGCGGCGGCCAGACAGGTGGCCGTGAGTACGGCCTTGAAGTCCATTCCCGCTGCGGAAAGCACGCCGGGCTGCACGAAGATGATGTACGACATCGCCAGAAACGTGGTGAGGCCACCCAGGATTTCGCGTTGAAAGTTAGTACCATTCGCATTGAGTTGGAAGAATTGTGCGATCTTGTTCTTCATCCCTTTCCTTCCCTATGCAGCCGGAGACTTGCCATAGCATGCCAGCGCTTTTCGGCACGCCGGAGGCCAAGCTGGGGAATTCTAACCCGGGACTGTCACCGCGCTGGGACAAAATTGGGACTTTCCGCGCACGCTGAAATCCGGGCTAATCGCCTTGGCTGGAAACAGCCGGAATTTGCGTTACCTCTCGTGGAGATCGTATTCAGAGGGGGGCGGAACAAACGATCAACTGCTTCGGAGATTCCGCGCCGAACGCAGACTCATCGTAATCGCCGTACTTTGCTTCGATCAGAAAACCGTTGTACTTCAGCAAAGAGACAAGTTCCTGGGGGAAATAGACGCGCACTGCAAATTCTTCCACCAACTCCCTGGCTTCGCGGGGCATCTTGTGATACCGACGAATGAGGTTGACCTGGCGGACCGTGTCGTAGCTATTACTCTCCGTTACCACCACCATCCCGCGCCCATTGTGAGCCGGGTAGCGCACGTGAGGGAAGCGCTCTTTCGGATCACGCGAAAGAATCTCCAAGTCCGGATTGAACAAGTCAATCACGACTTTCCCTTTCGGAGCGAGGTGCCGTTTCACACAAGCGAAGCAGGCTTCCAGATCCTTGGTTTCCATGAAGGTGGAAATAGAGTTACCAGGCAGGATCACCAGGGGAAATCGTGTTCCCAGATCAAACTCCCGGATATCGTGTTTGACCCATTCCGCGGAAAGGCTTAAGCGCAGGCATTTCCGTGCGGCTTCGCGCAACAGGGTTTCCGACGAATCGATTCCCGTGACGCGGAAACCGGCCCGGGTCAAGTGGAGCGAAACTCTTCCCGTTCCACACGCCAAGTCCAGGACAGGCCCACTGTATTTGCGGGCTTGGCGAATCCAGAAGTCCAGGTCGGCAGTGAAGTTTCGCCACTTCAAATCGAAGCGGGCGCCTTCGAAAAACGAAGGCAGATTAGCCGCTGCACGCACCGTAGTCATGGGGAAACCAACCAATCCCTTTTCATTCCAACCCGGATACGGCCGACTTCATTATCGACATCCCCGCAGCGAACACGGTTAGTTCAGTCTTTCACAGTTTGGTTGTATCCGCAACGCCTCCACGGTAACCATCATCCTCGCGCGCCAGTACTATTTTATGGTAATTCTCAAAGTATATATATCCGATATAGTAATCAGTAATCCACCCATTCCGCCGCCAGGCAGGGGTGCTCCAATCACCGCACGCTCCAGCGGGACGCGAAGGTTGTCATCAATTACCCAACAGCTTCGACAAGCTCTCCAATTGCCGGGGATTCTTTTGCAGCATCAGGCGGCGCAGGCGGCGGAACTCATCACGGTCGATCGGCTGCACTGTGCCGCGGCCGCGATGGGGGCTGAAGGCAAGAATATGGTCGAGATCGGGCTTGCGCTTGAGGGGATTTTCCAGGCGTACGGCCTGGCGTGGCGGACAGAAATCAATCAGCGAACCCAGGCCCGTGTCACGGCCGTCGGAGGCGGTGCGGGCTACACCTACAACCTGCTTGCGGTCGACCTCGTAGCAAAGGAAAAGATCGCCCCGCTTCACTTCTTCGCGAAGGTAACGCAGGCTTGAGGCGCTGCGAATCCAGCCTTCATCACCCATCGGGCACACGCCCCGCTTGCGGGACCGGAAGTACTGGTCAAATTCCCATCCGCGCTTCGTGTTGATCTTGAAAACCCAGACGTGCAAAGGCGCCATGGGCGTCCCTTCCAATAGAATCATAGCGCAGGTGAGCGTCGCGCCGCCCATCCTGAGACCACCACTATTTTGGTTTCGCTGGCGCAGCCGGCTGACTCAAGAGTCGGCTGAGCTTCGTCCAGTTGGCCAGACCATTCTTTGCCGCCGCGCGCACCTGGACATTCGGCGATTGCAGATATCCCCTGAGCGTGCCGGGCGCCTCCTGGATGGGCAACTCCCCAAGGGCGTCACACCACTCCACTTGCTGCTCGGGGGTCGCTGGCGACTTGCCGTGGATCGCACCCATGACGGAGCGACGGAAATCCTTGCGCCAGTCCGCGATCACCAGGTCTGCCGTCGTGCCCGGCCGCGAAAGAAGTGACGGGTAGGCCGTACCCCCTCTGGCAACGAAATAGAGACCGTCAGAAGTTCGAAACACCACCGCTCCGCCGACTTGCCCAACGAATTTGCCTTGAAGGGCCTTGGATTGGGTTACGCCAGAAGCCCAGGATTCGGTCAGAGCAACCGATGCGGTGGTTCCAGGCGCCCAAACCATGGGCTTGCCTGGGGAGTAGAAGCCCATAACGTCGCCGGCGGAAATGTTCACCGAAACCTGAAACGTCGACAACTCCTCTGCCGAGGGAGGCTTCGCCGCGGGCGGAGCTTGGGCCAAGACGCTGAGACCGCTCAACACACCTAACAAGATGCTGGCAAGGACAATAGGTTTCTCCGAATGCATGTTTTGCCTTCCTGGGGGGAATCCCCGACTGCGACAATAACCTGTTGGGCGCCCCTTGAGGGTCTGCCAACTCTGACAGGAGGACCGTACTCATTCGTGCCTTCTTGTCCCGGAAGAAGGCAGATTCGATCAAATAACAAAAGCCCACGACTGGCAATGGATGACAGAAAACTGCCCCACCTCAGACCTCCACCACTCGTGCGGTGCGCACGGCGGGGATGGCGCGGATTTCCTGCAGCACCTCGTCCGGCACGTGATTATCAACGTTGACCAGGGCGATGGCCTGCTGGACTCGTGGGTCGCGCCCCAGAGTGAAGGTGGCGATGTTGATTTTGCGGTCGCCGAGGATGGTGCCCACCCTGCCGATGACTCCCGGCACGTCCTGGTTGCGGATACAGATGATGACGCCCCGCAGGGGCGCTTCGATGTCAATATCATTAAGTCCCAGGATGCGGAGCACGCCCCGCACACCCACCATTCCCACACCGGTTGCGGATTCGCCCTCGGTGTATATTCCGATGCCCAGTGAGTTGGAAAACGTGGCGCGCCGGGCGCTGCGCTGTTCCACCACTTCCACGCCACGCTTTTGGGCGAGAGCCCCGGCATTGATCAGGTTGACTTGCTGCGAGAGCGCGGGGGTGAGGATTCCCTTCAGCACCGCATTCCGCACCAGGTGAGTGTTCAGCTCCGCCAAGCCACCGTCGTAACTGATCCGCACCTCGCGGATTCTTTCCCCGGCAAGCTGTGCCAGAAACGCCCCCAGTTTTTCGCCGAGCTGTATGTAGGGTTCAAGCTTCTTGAATTCTTCGGGTGAAACCGACGGAAGGTTCACGGCACTGCGCGCCACGCCGGTGAGCAGGAAGTCGCGTACCTGCTCCACGATGCGAATGCCCACGATTTCCTGGGCTTCTTCCGTGGAGCCCGCGATGTGCGGAGTGGCAATCACGTTGGGATGACCAATGAGTTTCGAGTTCGTGGGTGGCTCAGTCTCAAAGACGTCGAGTGCTGCCCCGGCCACCAACCCGCTTTCCAGCGCCGACAGCAAATCCGCCTCATTGATCAACTCGCCGCGGGCGCAATTTACGATGCGCAAACCGGGCTGGGCGAGTGCCAACGTCCGCGCGTTGATCAGATGGCGAGTCTCAGGCGTTGCGGAGGCGTGCAGGCTGATGAAATCCGATGATTTCAGCACTTCCTCCAGTGAGGCGAGCTTTACGTCCAACTCACCGGCCTGGAGGGAGGAAACGTAGGGGTCATAGGCGACGATCTGCATTTCAAAGGCTTTCGCCAGACGCGCCACGTCCGATCCGATTTGGCCCAGGCCAATCAAGCCCAAAACCTTCCCGCGCAATTCCATTCCTTCCAGCTTTTTCTTTTCCCACCGGCCCTGCTTCATCAAGGCATCGGCCTGGGGGACGCGCCGGGCCATCGCCAATAGCAACGCCATGGTGTGTTCAGCCACGCTTACGGCGTTGCCTCCCGGCGTGTTCATTACCACCACGCCTTTCTGGGTGGCGGCGTCAAGATTGACATTGTCCACGCCCACGCCGGCGCGGCCGATCACTCGCAATCGCTCGGCGCCGGCCAGCAGTTCAGGGGTAACCTTGGTGGCGCTGCGCACAATCAGCGCGTCGGCGTCGCGAATTTCTTCCGCCACCTTGGCCCCGGCTTTCTTCGGCAGAAAGACCACATCCCAGGATTCCTGTTCATGCAAGATTTCCACGGCATGTTTCGAAATGTTGTCAGCAACCAGAATTTTCATAGGTCAGTTGTCAGTAGTCAGTGGTTAGTGGTCAGTTGCCGGACCACTTCTTGACCCCGCTCCTTGTTCCACAACTTTCTGGATAAATCGCAAATCACCAATCACAAATCACCAATTACTGTCCCCCCGCGTGCCGCAGATAAACTTCCTGCACCGCGCGGACGCTGGAACCGAGTTCCACCTTCTGCCCCAGTTTCAACAGCACGATTTCCAGCGCCGCGAATACCGCAAACAGGTCAGTGATGTCGTAATACCCCAGGTGCGCCAAACGGAAGATCTGGCCCTTCATGCTGCCCTGGCCGTTGGCGATAATGGCGCCGAACCGGGTGCGCAATTCCTTTACGATCGCCCCCGAGTCCACGCCCGCTGGCGCGCAAACAGCGGTGGCGGCATTGGCGGGTGAAGATTCGGCAAAGAGCTTCAACCCCAGCGCCTGGGCGGCAACGCGCGAGGCCTCCGCCAGAAGAGCGGCATTGGCAATCAGGTTTTCGCGCCCAAGTTTCTTGATGTATTCAAGCGCAGCGTTCAGGGCGATGATGAGTGTGGTGGCGGGAGTGTACGCGGTTTCGCCCTTCGCCTGGTTCTTGCGTTCCTTGGCAAAGTCAAAATAGAAGCGCGGCAGTTTGGACTTGGCAATCAGGCCCCACGCTTTTTCGCTGACGCTGGCAAAGGCCAGGCCGGGAGGAATCATCACCGCTTTCTGCGAGCCGCCGATTACAATGTCGAGTCCCCACTCGTCGATGCGCAAATCCGAAGTACCAAGCCCGGTGATGGCATCCACCACCAGCGCGGTTTCAGGATAGTTCTTCACAACCTCGCCCAGCGCGCGCACGTCGTTCATAACCGCGGTTGAGGTTTCGGTGGCCTGGATGCATACGGCGCGGAACGGCCCATCGCTCGCAAGCTTCTGCTTCATCGCGTCAATGTTCACAGGCTGGCCGTAGGGAGACTCCACCGTTACGGCTTCGATTCCAAACGCTTTTGCCAGTCCCAGCCAGCGTTCGCCGAATTTCCCGGCCGTGCCTATAAGCATGCGCTCGCCGGGCGAGAGCAGGTTGGCTACGGAGCCTTCCATGGCCCCGGTACCGGAACTCGCGAAAATCAGCACGTCGTTCCGGGTATCGTAGTAATACTTCAGCAAAGCGAGCGTTTCCACCATGACCTTGCGAAACGCTTCCGTGCGGTGATGAACGTTGCCCGCCGCCAACGCGCGTGCCTGCGCTTCCAGCAACAGCGGAGTGGGACCGGGAGTGAAGAGTCGCTCTTTAACGATACCGAGCATGACTATTGTCCTCTCTTGGATGGTAGATGCTCCGGAAAAACCAGGGGGGAACATACGAGGTTTGCCGTGAGACCTGATCAGTTGAGTTGAAACCTGCCAGAATAAGAAAGTGACTTTTGGATGTCAAATCAATTTCCCTTATAGCTGCGATAACTCCGCCGATCATCCAAGGATCGGATCGTCAATGAATCCTCACCGGGCCATGACAAGCTGTGGAAAAACTCGTCAGCGCGGCTAACCACCCCGTCGCTCAGCACGCCACCCCTCCTGAACCAGGAGGGGAGTTTCTGACGGCTCCCCTCCTCAGATGAGGAGGGGTGGCGCGCCGAGCGACGGGGTGGTTTGATCGTGGAGTTGGCCCGGGTGGTCTGACCGTGGAGTTGACCCTGAGCGGCGATGATGGCTGCACAAACGAGTTTTTCTGCAAACTGATGAAGCCATCCAGCGAAAATCGTCATCAACTCCTTTAAAATCATCGAGTCATAAGGAATCCAGCGTAACTCGTTTGTTTTCATGAACTCATTGGGAGCACTTTTTTTGCCCCTTTGTTTTCAATAAGTCATTGGGAGGTACCTTCATTTTTAACATCTTTTTCACTGGGCTATCCACTTGACTCAGGTGGCCACTACAGGTTGTGGTCGTGGCCGCCGGTGATCCGGCGATGTCAGGCTGTTGATATGCCGGTGGCTGACCGTGCCGGCCCGAATCGGCGCCGCGCTGAGACACCTGCCGCGAGAACCGCCTCCACCAGTGGGCAGCGCCCCAGACGCATCCAATGCGAACGGCGGGCTTGTTTTCCCGCGACCTCACGCCAATCGGGCCGTTCGCAGCCACAATATCTTGGGGTCACCTGAGTCAAGTGGATAGCCCAGCTTTTTCATTTCCCCCCTTTTGTTTTCAATGACTTATTGGGAGCAATCTTTGATCGTCGACGTCTCTCAGGTTCAGCTCTCCTTTCCGAACCTTGACCAGGATGTTGGTGAGCCGCCACAACTGGCGCAGGCTGGAGTCTTCCATCCTCTGCATCAGCATGGCATTTTCCTCCTTGGGAGCCATCAGCGCCGCCTTATTCTCCCGCGAGTTGACGCGCTCAAATTTTTCCGTAAGAAGGGCCTGGGTGCGAGCATAGTGGTCCGTCACCGGATCCAGAACGGCTTTGAGTCTCTCCCGTGCCGCATTCCGTTCCAGTTCGGCGGGCGAAGGGGCGGGGCTGGAATCGCCTTCTTCACGGGTCGCTATCGGTGCCTTCCACGCCGCTTCCCAGTAGGCGCGATAGAGAGGAAAAGCCTTCTTGATTTCGGCGGGAGGCGCGGCCCCGAACGCGTCGATCAAGTCATCAATGTCCTGGCGCGAGGGTGGCGGATCAGGATGGTTGATCGGCCTGTACAGGGCGCATAGGGCTTCATAGATATGATCGATGCGCAGCGTTTGGGGCGCGGCCAAGGCCATTTCCATTTCCATCCCGTTGAGTACGCGTTTCAAGGCCAGGCCCTCCTGCATGCGTTCGGCGCGCTGCATTCGCCAGAAGGTGCGCCCGATGCGGCCCACCACCTGGGCCTCCATGGCCTCAGCCAGATCCGTCTCCAGCGATTTCATCATGCGCCGGTACTCCGCCGGATCTTCCCCCAGCGCCGTCAGAACCTCCGGGTCCGCCTTTGAGTAGAAGCCATGGCGTAAATTGGCCCTGGCCGCGCGCGCCTTGCCTTCCGGCGTTACCGCGCCCAATGATTTGCGGCCGTTCGTCCGATTCGCCGCCAACTTCTTCTCCGTCATTTTCCGTTTGGGTGTTAGAGACATGTGAACCTCCGGGTGCAGTGGATGGTGATAAGTGGACACGGGTCAGGGGCAGGCGGCCGGCTCGCATTTACCCCATCGGGAAAGTGCGCGGCCGTTCGCTCCGGCCCAATAGGCTAGTTTGCGCCTCGGGCCGTTGCTTGTCAAGAACAATCTGAGCCTACACAGTAGCCCATAAGAGGGGACGGAACGCCCCCCGGGGGTCCAGACAAAGAATCCGGACAAAAATCACGGGAGCGGCGTAGGGCGGCGGAGCCGCAACTAAACAGCCCAGCAAAGTCATAGAGACGTGCTGGGGGGAATAGGCACCGCATGCAAGCTGAGTGCGCGAAGCGCCTTGGAGTGCGGCGGCTCGACGCCGCCTTGGAATGGGGATCGATTTTAGTTGGATCGGGATTCAATCTTGATGAGTACAGGCAGCGAGAA
>JARLGN010000125.1 GCA_031292775.1 Acidobacteriota bacterium
ATTCCGGCCCACTCGCCTGAGCAAGTTGTGCGAGAGACGGCGGCTGCCCTGGATCTTCTCGTCAAGGATTATGACCTGTGCGAGCGCTTGGGGCGAGGCGCACGGCAAAGAGCTGCGGAATTTTATGATTGGGACAGGGTTTGCGGACAGATCATAAAGTTCTACGAAGATGCCCTGGCGGCAAACTCCTAGGTGCCCCGGATGAGTGGCGATTCGTCAGAACTTTCGCGGTTGATACGGCAGGCATGATACGCCCGGTCCCGCGCAGAAGGCGGGTTGTGAAGGATTTCTGAACACAGCCGGGAGTCCGCCGCACGCCCGCCAGAAAAAGGGGGATTCGGCGGGCAGGTTCCGCATGGTATGCTCTTTGCCGCCGATAAGCGGAATCAATTTGTAGAAGGGGTTGCGCCGTTAAGTTTCTGTTTTCATCTCCCGATAAGGAGATTGATCTTATAACCTGGGCGGGACGGTTTTTGCTGAATCATGGACTCCGCGAGCAGGTGAGCGGTTTTGAACAGTCACGGGCGGAGCAAGGCTATAGGCTAACGGCTCATGGAGATACGAGGGAAAGCTTAGGGAGGACTTTACCAAGAGGTTAAGATGGGTGTTGATGTGGTAAGACCCTTGCAACTGAGACGATGGCCCCGACGGCAGGTCCCGTCGGATCAATTCGCGAGGCCCAGACAGGGGATTGGCGCGAATGCTGCGTTGGGCATGGGGCTTTGGGCACTTCTCTGGTTGGGCTATAACACTGGTCCAGAGCATATCATGGATCCGAATTTCCCGCACAATTTCACGGATTTGATACACGGCATAAGGGCCTTTTTCCCCATGCTGGCCGCGTGGTTGGCGATCGCCTCGATGCTGGTACGGTCAAGCCGCATGTTTATCTGGATCATGGGTCCTCTTGGGTTAATGCTATTGTATGCGGTCACCGGATTGATCTCCTCAGCAACGCTGTCTCCCGATCCTGTCAATGCTTTGTATTACGGGGCTAACTATCTATCAATTGTTTTGGTCCTGCTGGCGATTGTTGCAGTTGAGGATCCCCTCTCCGACCTGCGTAAGGTGCTGAACCTCACCTGGATTGTGGGCACAATTCTTACCATGAGCCTCCTGGGTGCTATCCCCATCCTGGGTTCGCAGGTCATCGTTGAGACTGAACCCGGCCCGGTGGGAATGCGTGTGTACAACGGGTCCGGCACGATCATGGGGATGGCTGCGACTCGAAACACCGGATTCGCGCGGTATGCGGCTGTCTCCGCATTGGTGGCGCTGCCGGGGCTTATGAGGAAAGGCAAGCTCGCCATTCGGTTGCTTTGGGGGGGGGTGTTCGTCGCTTCGATGTATGCCTTGGTCATTGCCAATGGCCGTACTGAGACATTGGCGTTTGTCGGAGGCGTGGTCGTAATCCTGGGGGCGGAAAAAGCCAAGCGAACGGTCAACTTCCTGATCGCCGCGGGCGCCGCGATCCTGCTGGGTTTGCGGGGATTTTATTACCAGTTCTTTCTATTCATCACCCGAACGGGCCACGTCGACACCACGATGACTGGGCGCACCGAGACTTGGGATGATGGGTTGCGTCTTCTTTGGAAGTCTCCTTGGGTGGGTTTTGGCTTTCAGGCTGACCGCTACTTTTTGGGACAGCACATGCACAATGCCTTTCTGCATGTGTTGGTTCAGTCTGGTCTTTTGGGAGGGGGAGCGATCCTCGTTGGATTAGCAATCGTGTGGTATTATCTCATTAAATATTTCTTTATTGAAGTTCCTGCCGACAAAACATTAGTTCCCCCAGAAATTCCCGCAGTGTTTCTGTTTGTTACCATTTCCTCCATCGCGGAATCGACTTTTGCCTATTTTTCAGCAGCTTGGTTGTTGAGCGCCCCAATTGTCGCCTATGTAATGGCCCTCCATCGGCGCCAACAGAGAATCTTTGTGATGGCTGTCAAGAAACGGTCGGAGCGGGTTCGGTTGGCAAGACGTGATTCCAGACTTTTGGGAGTTGCGCTGAACCTGAACACTTCCACATCACCTGGAGGAAGAATCCCGGATTGAAAACGAGCCTGCCGGAACCTTCCAGCAGGCTGATCAGAAAGCCCTCGGTGCGAGGAACCGGCAGGTTAACCCCGCTAATTCTCCAACGATATCAATGCTCGATGGCGGTATAGAGACGCTGCTACCGCGCTCTCATCACACTGGCAGTTCGCACCATTCAATCCTCTTACTTGGGCCGATTCTCATCCGGTACACGGGGATCATTGCCGCGGCCAGAGAAGAGTCCGTAGCGGAAAATGCACCAGAGTGCCCGGACACCGTCTTTCCAAGTGATTTTCTTTCCCTCCGCGTAAGTCCGCCCGTAATAGGAAATAGGGGTTTCATACACTTGCCAGCCCGCGCGCGCAATCTTGATCGTAATCTCCTGCTCGAATCCGAAGCGATTCTCTTTAAGGTCGAGGGCCAGGAGAACTTCCCTCCGAAAGGCCTTGTAGCACGTCCAGACGTCGGAAAGGTTTAAGTTTGTCACCATGTCAGAAAGAGCCGTCAAAAAAGTATTGCCGACATAGTGCCAATAAAGGTGGACGCGGTGGGGGCCTCCGAGAAAGCGTGAGCCATAAACAACGTCCGCCCGGCCGCTTTCAATCGGGGCAATGAGACGATGAAAATCAGTGGGATCATATTCAAGGTCGGCGTCCTGGATGATCACAATTTCGCCCGTTGCCTCCTGAAAACCACGCCGAAGCGCCGCCCCTTTTCCCTGGTTGCGGTCCTGGAAAAACACCCGGATGCGGTCGACCGCCAAAACCCTTCCGCTCCGTGGCAGCCGCATTTGTGCGGGAGTTGATTTTGCACATTCGACGACAGCCAGCAGAAAATCACGCGTGCCATCCGTCGAGCCATCGTCTACGATGATGATCTCCTTGTCGAGATCCACCGCCTGGACACGCATCAGAATTTCTTCGATGGTAGCCACTTCGTTGAATACGGGCATGACA
>JARLGN010000126.1 GCA_031292775.1 Acidobacteriota bacterium
GCCTGCTCAAGATAACGGACGTGGCCGACATGGAGAATATCAAAGCAACCGTTGGCGAAGACGATGCGGCGGCCTTCCTTTCGCAGCCGATCGCCAAGCGCGCGCACTTCTTTACGCGGAACCAGGGTAGAACTCATGCGTTGCGAATTGCCTCCGTGATTTCGCCGAGAGAAACCGTGGCGGTGCCGCGCTTCATCACCACAATCCCGCCGGCGAAGTTGGCGATGACGGCGGCTTGGATAAAGGTCGCTCCGGCGGCAAGCGCCAGCGTGAACGCCGCAATGACCGTGTCGCCCGCACCGGTAACGTCGACGGCCTGGTCTGACCCATAGATGGCAAGATGGCGGGGCTTCCGGCCCGGTTCAAAAAGGGCCATGCCATCGCGTCCCCGCGTCACCAGCAATGCCTGGAGCCCCTGGCGGCGGAGGAATTTTCTTCCCAAAGTGTGGAGACGCTCCAAATCATGCCCAATCGATTGGCCAAACGCCGCCTCGATCTCGGGTTCATTGGGCGTGGCCGCGGTGAGGTTCTTATACGTCAGAAGATCGTAGCGGGAATCGATGGTGATGGGCAGTGCTTTGCCGCGCGCGCGCCGGCGAAGGGAATCCACCTCTTGGGCGTTGGTCGTGTGGTAACCGTAATCGGCAACCAGCAAGCCAGTGGAGGATTCGAGCAAAGCTGCCGTTGCGCGGGTCAAGCGGCCTCGTACCGCCGGAGCCAGGGGTTGGACCGGCTCCCGATCGATGCGCACGACCTGCTGACGTTGCCAGTGCGAAAGCCCTCCCAGTATTCGCGTCTTCGTGGGCGTGAGGTGGCTTCGCACCCGGACAACGCGCCGGGTGGAAATTTGCCTTTCACGGAAATAATGGACCAACGCGTCGCCGGCCTCATCGTCCCCAACCACTCCCACGGGAGTGACGTGAGCGCCGAGAGCCGCCATGTTGTTTGCGGCATTGGCGCCACCGCCCGGCAGTATTTGCCTCTCGCGCTCTTTCAGGATGAGCACCGGCGCTTCGCGCGAAACCCGAACGATTTCGCCGTAGACGGACTCATCGGCGACAAGGTCTCCCAGCATAACGACTCGCTGGCGCGGGAAGCGCTCCACCAGAGCCAGCAACGCAGTGCGATCAGAAGATGGTGTCTTCATAAGTTTCGTTCAATAACGGCTGCCGCGGACGGCACTGTGCTAACTAACGCGACCAGTTTCAGACCACCCCGTCGCTCGGCGCGCCACCCCTCCTCATCTGAGGAGGGGAGCCAACAAGGAATTCCCCTCCTGATTCAGGAGGCGTGGCGCGCCGAGCGACGGGGTGGTTATTCGAAGCAAGGCCGGCACCGGCCGCTCTCAAGGACGGCGCCACCCGCACTATTCCCGGCGGCACACCACTACGGCGAATAGTCATGCGTTATGTTCCAACGCTTGACAAGTTCCAGCGTGGCTCGAAACACTTCTTCCACTGAGAGGTCACTCATGCAGCGGAAATCAATGGGGCATTCGCGCCGGCCGCAAGGACTGCACTCAACATCCCGCTTTACGATGCGGACGCGCGCTCCCATGGGCCCGGTGGCGCGTTCGTCGGTGGAACCGAAGATGGCCACCAGAGGGATCCCCAGTGCCGCCGCCAGGTGCATGGGGCCCGAATCGTTCGCCACGATCAACGTGCACCGTGCCATGAGGGACAGCAATTGCCGCAGGGATGTCTCACCTGCGGCGATGGCGGGGGTGTGCTTCATGGCGCCGGCAATTTGCTCCGCCAAAGGCCGTTCCGCAGCGGACCCGAAGATTAGCACATCGGCATTGAGCGCACCAATCAGGCGATCGGCCAGTCCCGCAAAGCGCTCCGGCAGCCAGCGTTTGGCCGGGCCGAATGCCGCCCCGGGAGCGAGCCCCACCAGGAATCGAGGGCCGTTCAATCCCAGCGCATCGATTTTTCGCGCCGCCCAGGTCTTCTCCGCATCGGTAAGCCGCAGCCGGATTTCTTCCACGGGTTCAGGTTTGGCGATGATGCCCGCGCGAAAAAGAAGCTGCAGGTAGTAATGCGCCTGGTGTCCATAGGCGGCGGGGAGGGGCGGCTCAATGGCGTCATGGAGCAGCAGGCTGCGGCCGTCTCGCGCATATCCGATGCGAAGCGGAATGCGTGCCAGCCAGGCCATCCACGCGGCTTGGAACGCATTTTGCAAGAGCAGGGCAGCATCGAAGTGCTCCGCTTTTAACTCCCTGACAAGCCTTGTGAAGCCCATGAATCCGCGATGGTCGCTGTTGGGCTTATAGATGATCTGACGGTTCACGGCAGGATGGTGCCAGTAGAGTTCACTGACCCAGGCTTTGGAGAGCAGCACAATTTCCGCCCGGGGAAAGCGCGCACGCAGGGCATCCAGCGCGGGGATCGTCATCACCGCGTCACCCACCCAGTTGGTGGACCGCACCAGGATCCTCTGAACGTTCTCAAACCGGGCAGCTCCTGTCATCAATTTGCCTTTTCCAGATAAGCCAGCACAGTTCTTTCGAAATCCTCAGCGGCCACGATTTGCGCCTCAATCTCGCAGGTAATGATGGGCAATTGCGGCGTCCAATCCCGGGAGAATTTTACCGCATCCTTCTGGGTGGTTAGTAATGCCGCCGCCCCGTGCCGGCGCGCCTTCTCCACCAACTGGAGAATCTCATTTTCAGTGTATACGTGATGGTCGGGAAATGCATCTTCAGCGACAGGGCTGAAGCCCCAACGCCGGACGTCCGCGAAGAATGCCTGCGGATTCCCGATTCCGCAAAATGCCGTCACTTTCTTTGAGAGGATTTTATCTGTGGGAAAGGCTTCCCCACTCAAAGCCTCTGTCCACTTTACCAAATGTGTCCGGCTGCGAAAGACCTTGGCAGTGGGATGGATTTTCCGCACCAAGGCTTCCAGTGGTTCCGGGTTGGCGGAATCGGTGCGCGTCAGGACCACGATCTGCGCGCGGCGTATGGCGGAGAGGGGTTCACGCTGGCGTCCGGCCGGGAGCAGGTTCCAGTCGGAAAGGGTTCGTGTTGCATCCAGCGCCAGCACATCGACGTCACGTGCCAGAGCCAGATGCTGAAAGCCGTCGTCAAGAATATGCGCGTCCCCTTGAAATTGCTCTTCCGCCGCCTGTCCCCCGCGAAAACGGTCGGCGCACAGGACAAGGGGAATGTCGGGAAGCATGCGAGCCAGCAGTGCCGGCTCATCGCCGGTTTCCTGCGCATTGGCCCTGCGGCCGACGCCCGGAGCGACAACGATCATCTCGGCCTTGCTGGTGCGGCCGTAACCGCGCGTAAGGATGCTGGGTTTCCATCCGTGGTGCTGAAGGATTTTGGCAATGCAGGAGACCAGGGGCGTCTTGCCGGTTCCCCCCACGGTGAGGTTGCCCACACTTATAACCGGCCGCGCCAGGCGGCGGGTGGTGAACCATCCGCGTTTGTAGGCGGCGTGGCGCAGTGCGACGCCAAGCCTGAATCCTGCGGAAAATGGCAGCAAAAGCGGGTTCACTTGACCTCGTTTGAGTCATGCGTGGGGCCCGGGATATCACGATCCAGATACGTTCGCAGGACATCGAGCGTGCGCGCCGTTGCCCCGGAATTCTCGTCCAAAACCCTCCGGGCGCTTGCACCCAATTGCTCCCGGGCTTCTTTGTTTTGGAGCAGCCAGGCGGCATGGGCGAGTTCTTCCGGGTTGCGGACCTGGATCGCTGCCCCGGCGTCCAGAAACAGCTTGGCGATGTCGCGGAAGTTCTCCATGTGGGGTCCGAACGCGATCACCTTCGACCAGTATGCCGGCTCCAATATGTTGTGGCCCCCCATGGGAACCAGGCTGCCGCCGACGAAAACCAGATCCGCCACTTCGAATACGCCGGCCAATTCGCCGATCGTGTCAAGGAGGAGAATGGATGTGGCGGCCAGCCGGTTCGAAAGCGTCTGCTCGTCAGTCTCCAACGTGGTGCGCCGGACGTAGCCGCGCTGGTCGCGAGCCAGGTCCTGGCTGACCTCCTCGAAGCGTGCGGGATGCCGCGGGGCGAGTATCAACAGCGCCTTGGGATATCTGGCCCGGATCAAGTCCCAGGCCTCGAGCACCAAGGGTTCCTCTCCCGGCATGGTGCTGGCGGCCACTAAAACCGGTCCGCGCTGAGTGTGGCGGATGGCGGCCTTCAAGGCGCGCGCAAACTCCCCGAGTTGGGGAGGCTGAGCGTCAAATTTGAGGTTCCCAATCATCCTGACGCGCTCCGGTTTGGCGCCCACTTGTCGGAACCGTTTCGCGTCTTCTTCTGTTTGCGCGCAGATGGTGTCTACGTTGCCGAGCACGCGCTGCATGAAGGGCCGTACGATCCGATACCGGCCAAGTGACCGTTTTGACAGGCGCGCATTGACCATCACCACGCTCGCTCCCGCCTCCTGCGCGGCGCGCAAGAGATTGGGCCACAGTTCGGTTTCCACCACCACCAGCAACGACGGGCGGATACGCGTCATCGCTTTGCGCACTGTCCAACGCCAGTCCAAAGGAACATAGAAGCGGCCGGCAATGGAGGGCAGGCGCTTCTCGCTGGCTTCGCGCCCAGTTGGCGTCACGTGGCTCATGTATATCTTACGGTGGGGAAACGTTCGTTGTATTTCCTGCACCAGGCCGGCAACCGCCAGCGTCTCCCCCAGGGAAACGGCATGGATCCAAATTGCTCCCGGGCCGGCTTCCTGGAAAGGGATGCTTCCGAACCGCTCCGCCCAACGGCCGCGGCTCTGCCCACGTCCCTTTCGCCACCAGTAAAATGGCGCTATCAGTATCACACCCACCGAGAAAAGCATGCTGTAGATCAGATACATATCAGGAAGGACTGCGAGCAGATCTCAGGAATACCGGATCATCCGGAAGCAGATTATATGCTGAAACCGCACTCCCGACAATGCAGGTCGCTGTTCGAGGCCGTGTTGCCATCGAGCGGGAAGGCCCCACTGCTTGTACGGATGCACCGAGGCGATTTCCCCTTATTGGTGGGAAATGCGGGCTAAGCATGTGAGAGCCGGACCATTTGACGGTACTGAATGATTCCTGTCGCCCGCGGCGCCCGGTTAACTCAACTATCTATTGCACGACCGGGGCGGGTTTTTGCGATTCCTGGTCGGGCGGGGTCATGTCCACAATCTTGTACTCAGGTGGAATCGTGAACAGTTCAACGTCGGGCTCATTAACATTGATCTGCGAAATCGTCAAAATCAGAGAGCCGGTGCGCGGATCATTGTGTTTGGTGAGGAGGTTTATGTGGAGTTCCTCACTGTACCAGAATTCGTCGGTGACAACGACGGGGCGGCCGGTGCCGCTGGCCTTGTCAGGGATCGTCTGGATTCTGCGGTAGCCATGGACCTCCAGGCCCTCTATTACGCTGGAGCCAAGGTCTCGCACTTGGAGATTCGGGTTGGGGGGGCGACCCGCCAGTTGTTTCAGGCCCCAGTTGGTGGGAGGCTCGGTCGATGGCGGATTGGGGAAAATACTCTGCCTCGCGATGTGCGTATATGGATTCAGAAAGGTATTCAGCCTCGTCTCCGGATCGTAAATATGCGTAAGGTAGAGTGTGGGCTTTTGGGATGAGGTGGAGGGGATTATATCGCGGCCTTCATTGTGGATGCGCCCCTGGGAATCACGCGCAATAAAGGCAGCGGTCTTGCGCTGAAAAGGACTTCCGTCCTTGAGCACTTGGGTCATGTCCTGCTCCACCATGGCGGAGAAAGGAGCACCCGGCACAGGCGTAACATAAACTCCATTGAGAGGGGGCGATCCCCTCATTGCTCCCTCCTGAGCGTTTGCCGTGCCCAGCACAGCCAAGAAAGAAACTAATGCGGCGGTAACTATGAGGATACGAGCTTTGGTCATGAGGAAACCCTGCCTTTCACGTTATTCAGGTGATTTTGGTGCAGGTAAGTCCAGAGCGAGGGGTACAGTACAAGGGAGACAGGCCGAATCTCCCGGTAAAATGCGAAGACAGGAATTGAGCTCTGCTCGCATAGTGGTGATTACAATCTCTTGCCAAACCTTCCAACGTTGATCGTGGATTGTACCACGGGTCTGCAGGTTAATAAAAGGTAGTTGACTGTTGATGGTATGTTACGATATGAGGTGGCAAGCTGCCCTGGGTAATTGCCGTTCAGTTGCCATGATTTAGCGGGGGTTACTCATTTGACAGCAGGACGTCAATTGACACTTCCACCCCAAGCGGCTACTATCCTGCGAAGGGCTGATTCGCCGTATCATTAAGAATTGCCCCGGAGGGCATAGAGCTCGCCATGAGTGAGACTAACCGGCGTTTTGCCGATTTTTTCCTGCTTCGCGCAGTCCTTTCCATCGTTATTTTGGCTCTCTTATTTTATCGTGATCAGCTAAGCTCTCCCGTTTTGTGGCTTCTGGCGATTGCCTACCTTGCTTCCAATCTCGTATTGCGCGCGCTGCCGGCCAAGCGGTTTGAAAACCCCGCGCTTAGCTTTGGCATCTTTTTCTTCGACATTGGTGTTCTTACCTTCCTCTATTATCTGTCCGGAAGCAACTCCTCCTGGCTGTTGCTCTTCTATCTAACGATCCTCACGGCGACTTTGGGCGAGACCGTTCCCAAGAGCATTGCGATCGGTTTTGGGGTATCGGCTCTGTATGTATGGTTCCTCCGCGAACGTGGCGGCCATTTATTCCATGACAACGGCGCCTTGTTGCCCATACCGCTGTTCCTTGTCACGGCAGTGTTGTGTGGTTACCTCGCCATGGAAGTTCGACAATTCAGGCGCCAGGTTCGCAGCTTGAAAGACGTTCAGAGGACGATGGAGTTGAAAATCGGAAAGTCATCCGAGGACCTGGCGCAAAGTGAGGATTTACGTGTAGCAGCACAGGACTTAGCGCTGCGGTTTCGTAATCTCGTTGAGGATCTCAATGCCGGCATCTGGGAAATGGAAGTGCCGAGCTTCAAGATTACTTTTGTGAGCAACCAGATGGAGGCCATATTGGGCTTCCCCATGGAAAAGTGGTTGCAGGAGACGGATTTTTGGGTTCAGCACGTTCATCCCGAGGACCGCGCGGATGTTATTGTGCGGTGCCGCAAAGCGATCGCGGAGGGCCGGGACTATAGCTTCCGCTACCGGGCGCTGGCGGCGAACGGCAAGACGATCTGGCTTCAGGATATTGTGCGAGTGGTACGGGATGACCATGGAAGAATTCGCCAGCTCCGCGGCGTAATGGTGGACGTTACAGAACACCAACAGTTGGAAGAGGAATTTCGGCAGGCGCAAAAGATGGAGGCCGTCGGGCGCCTTGCCGGAGGTGTAGCTCACGATTTCAATAATCTCCTGACGATTATTTCCGGTTACGCCCAGTTGGCACAGGATGTCCTGGGGACTGATCACGCGGTTCGCCCTTATACGGATGAGATTCTTAAGGCGGGCGACAGGGCTAGTGCGCTGGTGCGGCGGTTTCTGGCTTTCACCCGCCGCCAATCGATGGAGCCTCAGGTATTGGACCTGAACAATGTGGTGAAAGGCACGGACAAGATGGTTCGCCGCCTGATCGGGGAAGATATTGAGATTGTGACCGAATTGGCCCCGGAATTGGGAATGATACGATCCGACCCCGCGCAACTTGAACAAGTCATTGTCAACCTGGCGGTGAATGCCCGCGATGCCATGCCGAATGGCGGCAGGCTGATTATCGAAACTGCGAACGTTGACTTGGACCAATCATACGCTGGCGCGCATCCCTCCGTGGCGTCGGGATCCTATGTGATGCTTGCTGTGAGCGATACAGGGTCGGGAATGGACGCCCATACGCGTGAACGCATTTTCGAGCCTTTCTTCACGACGAAGGAAAAGGGCAAGGGGACGGGCCTGGGGTTGGCCACCGTCTACGGCATTATCAAACAGAGCGAAGGAAACATTTGGGTTTATAGCGAATTGGGAGTGGGTACCACCTTTAAGATTTACCTGCCGCGCGTGATTGCATCGGTGGAAACCCCACAGCCAGTGATTATTCCCGCCTCCAACCCGCAAGGTTCCGAGACCATCCTCCTGGTGGAAGACGAGGAGAGCATCCGCTTACTCGTTCTGGGCATTCTGCGCTCACGAGGATATACGGTTTTGGAAGCCGGCCGTCCACTTGATGCCCTGGAAATCAGC
>JARLGN010000127.1 GCA_031292775.1 Acidobacteriota bacterium
AATATTTTACGATGGCATGTTGCAGGAACCCCCTCACCCCCGGCCCCTCTCCCCCAAGGGGGCGAGGGGAGAGTTGATTCTACTGCCCTCGCCCCCTTGGGGGAGAGGGTGGCTCGACGAGGCGTCTTCATCAGCCGAGGTGAGACGGGTGAGGGGGTCTCGTTTATTGTCAATTCTAAAATGGGACACCACACTAGGGCTGGGCGAGCGTCCTCTTCAGTTCCGCCACTTCCCTTTCAAGCCGCTGCTGCCTCCGGTGGATCATCCAGGCATAGAGCATGAAGATGCCCCAAACGAATCCGTAAGCGACAGCCAGATAACCATTAACCATGCTATGCCTCCTGGGATGAACTCCGTAACCGCCGAAGGCGGGTGACCTCGCGCTGCAGTGCCGCCAGCCGCAAATACTGCCGCATTAAGTATGCAAACAAACAAAGGAATGCTCCCCAGGTTACCAGTAACGCCACCCACATGCGGGGATCGAGTCCGGAGCCCTCGCCGCCCGCAATGACCGGTTGCGGATGTTGCGTCCGCCACCAGCGAATCGCCATGTAATCAATCGGCACATCGACGAAACCAAAAATACCCACCACTGCCGCCAGGACTGCCGATCGCCCGGGATTGATGACGTAACTTCGCAACATCAGATAAGCCACAAACAGAAGCCACAAAACAAAGGTCAATGTCAGGCGCGCATCCCACGTCCACCAGATGCCCCAGGCGGGCTTCGCCCACAGCGGGCCCGTGACGATCACGCAGGTGCAGAAGATAAAACCAATCTCTGCCGCGCCGTGGGCGAAATCATCCGCGGCATCCCGGCGCTTCCACAGATATCCCACGCTGCCGAGAAAAATCAGAAAATAAGCAATCATCGCCGTCCATGCCGACGGCACGTGAACATAGAATATCCTCTGCACTTCACCCATAGTGGCTTCTTGCGGCGCATAGAGGAAAATCAAATAGCTGGCCGCGATCAGCCACACCAGTGTCACGATGAGGTGCAGAGTGGGAGGGAAGAGTTTTTTCATGACTTGTTCCGAGTCCGTTCAGTTGTCAATTATTGGTGATTTGTGATTGGTGATTTGTGATTGCCCGTGCGAGGCCGGGTATGGTTTCGAATCCTGAGTTTCGCGTGAGCAATCACCAATCACAAATCACAAATGTCTTATTCCTCTAAAACATACTCAAACAACAGGTACGACAGAACCACAAAAATGATGCTAAATCCCGCCGCCAGTTTGATCCAATACGAATAATCGCCAATCGGGTCACCCTTAAGCGCTCCGGCAGTGGACTCAACCCCCGCAATGAAGATCGGAACAGCCACGGGGAACTGGAGCACCGGCAGCATGACTTCGCGCATGCGAGTGTTGCTGGCGACGGCTCCGAAGGTTGTGCCTATCGCCACATAGCCCAACGTACAGCAAAATGTGGCGAGCGCGAACCATCCGAGTGAAGGAATGAAAGAAAAGTTATACCAGAGGCTTGCGGCGAACACCACGACGACCTCGGCGATGCCCATAAAGAAAAGGTTGGCGAGCATTTTGCCCAGATAAATTGCGCCCGGATCCACCGGTGCCAGGCGCATGCCCTCCAACCCGGCGTTCTCGCGTTCCGCGGCAAAGGATCGGTTGAATCCCAATACGCCGGCAAAGGCAAACGCGATCCACAACAAGCCGGGCAGCAGGCGCAGTGATTCCTCCCGCGCCGGCTCAAAGGCAAAGTTGAAAAGGAATACCACCAGTAGGCCAAAGATACACATCGACGCCAGCGTCTCGCGGTGCCGCCACTCGACGCGCAGGTCCTTCAAGAAAATCGCGGAGATGACTCGTAAAGTGCGCATGGGTAAGCAACTGTGGCGCGACGAAGCCACGACCAAATCTTCGTGGGCGGACGAAGAGACCCCTCACCCGGCGGCGCATGGCCGCCGCCCTCTCCCCTTGGAGAGGGCAGTTTAACAACCTACCTTCTCCCAGGGGAGAAGGTGCTGAGGTACGAAGCGGATGAGGGGTCTCTTCTCTCTACCTCCCACTTTCAACAAGGACACAAAAGAGTCTGCTGAAGAACAAGAATTTACAGTATTGCAATGCAGACTTCTGCCTTTGAGGTCTGCGGTTCTTCTCTGAACCCGATGTATGCGTCCCATTGTCCGAGACCACCTCATGGCATCTGAGCGAATTCCCGGTTGCAAGTTTGGTTGAGCGCATACATAGAAGGCAATGTATGCGCCACCCACTCTTGTGGGGGTGAGGGGATTAGTACCAACATAGGTTCATGGGGCAAAGTTCGGACTAGTCCGTACGGTTTTGACCCCCTCACCCGTCCTGCCCCGGCTGATGAAAACGCCGGCTGCAGTCCACCCTCTCCCCCAAAGGGGCGAGGGCAGTAAATCCAAAATACTGTCCCCTCTTCCAACTTCTAACTCCTCACTCCTGACTCCCGGTTTCTGGCCTGTGACTACTTCCGCAACACTTGGGTTTTGACCCCCTCACCCCCACAACAAGCAGAACGTGGGGCCCCCTTCCCCGTCGGCTGACGGACTGATGACGGCGCCGGTTGCGGTCCACCCTCTCCCCCAAAGGGGCGAGGGAAGTAAGTTCAAATTACCTCTCCCCTCGCCCCTTTGGGGGAGAGGGGCCGGGGGTGAGGGGGTCGCATGGCTTGCCCACCTGCCGGTGACCAACACAAGCATGGGTAGCGCAGACCTCCGTCTTTGAGGTCTGCGGTTCTTCCCTGGACTCACGCCGCCCAACTGGCGGTTAGGTGTCCGTTGGTCAGATCCCCAGTTCTGCAAGTGAAGAGCCGCGGACCCCAAAAACGGGGGTCCGCGCTACAGGCTTCTAACTTCCAGTTCCTAACTCCTCACTCCTATTTGCGGCGCGGAATCGATGGGCCCGTCATACCGCACCTTTCCACCTTCCATTGCCACCAGCCGCCGGGCGATGGCTTTGCCCTGCTCATAATCATGGGTGGAGAAAATCAGGGCCTTGCCTTGAGCCCGCAGGCATTGCATCAGAACCTGCAAAGATTCTGTGGAGGCCGCATCAAGCCCGGTGAAGGGCTCATCCAACAGTAGAAACTGCGGATCGTGCAAGAACGCGCGTGCCAGCGAAACGCGTTGTTGGTAGCCCCGCGACAGCTCACGCACTGGAGTCTCAGCCCGCTGGCGGAGGTGGAAAATTTCAAGCACGCTCACGATCCGCTGCGGGAGGTTGCCCAGGCCAAAAAGCTTCCCGGCGAAATCAAGGTTTTCACGAGCGGTGAGTTCACCGTATAGAAATGTCGTGTGGGAGACAAACCCGATGGCGGCTTTCGCGGCAGCGGGGTTGGCGTGAACGTCGGCGCCGTCATATAGAACCCTGCCCTCGCTCGGGCGGGCCAGGGTTGAGAGGACGCGCAGCAGGGTGGTTTTGCCCGCGCCATTGGGACCATAGAGGAGAACGGAATCTCCGGGCTCGACGCGCAGGCACACGCCATTCAAAGCCTGGAAGGCCCCGAATTGTTTGGAAACATCGCGCAGTTCCAGCGCGGGCTTACCGTGGGGTGTGTCGGATGACATAGGACTCGAGCAGGGCAGGCGGAGCTTTCTTCAGCGCCGCCACCAGGCGCGCTTTCAATTCCATGCGCTCTTTCCAATAAGGTTTCTCCGCAATCTTATGGGTTGCGAAGAGATCGTCCAGGTCGGCGAGAGAATTAAACAACGAATCCACCTCGGCTTCCAGCGCCTTCTGACGTTGACTGGCGGTCTGCTGGGCTTTCCATTTGGGCCATTCCTTCGCCACGCGCACTCCCAAGCCCCACAGCAGGACCAGCAGGAAGCAGGCAAGCAGAAGTCCGCCCATTCGCTCCATCGAATTGGGAAGGGACTTCACTTCTTCTTCACCCTGGCTGGCAGCCTCACTGGACGTTCCCGCGCCCTCCGCTGCTTCGCCGCTGAGGCTGGCTGCGAGTTGGGCATTGGACGGCAGGTTTTCCGCCACGTATTTCTGGCTTCCTGATTCTGCATCAGAGCCCGCGGCCTTGAACAGCGAGGAGTCCACGGTAAGGCTGGGGGGCGAGACCAGCAACTCTGCGCTGTCGATGGGGTAGCCGACGGAGTCCGCAAGGCCCAGCTTGTTCGAACCGTAATCAGTTTCGTACGCAAACATCACCACGGTCAGGCCCGGCTTAAGGGGATACTGAATAAAATAGTCACCCGGTCCTTTGCCAGGGTTCACGGGCTGCGGCAGGGGCATGTTCATCAAACCGGCGACAGCAGCGGTGGGTTCGGCAGAGGTCTTGCCCAAGTGCAAGAGAAATGTGCCGTCAACATTAAGGTAGCTGCGCGGCGGATCGGCGGAGTTGCGAATCGCGAACATTTCCTGCACGTGAACCTTGCCGCCCTCGGCATGTAAGATGATGCGGGCGGACTGAATCCGGATGGGCGGCGCAGTGCGGGTGGCGTCGTAAACCGTGATATCGGTGCGGGCTTGGCCGCGGTCGTCAAACTTAACCGGGGCGTGGTAATTCACATCCTCATATGTTGCCTGGAGAAGGTAAAAAGAATCGGTGGCAAGGTCGCTTGAAGCGATCGTGAAATGGCCGCTGGCATCCGTGACCGCGGTGGCGACTTGCTGCATCCCCCCACGCGGCATCAGGAGCTGGAGCTTTTGATTAGCCACCGGGCTGCCGTTGGTGCCGTTCGACACCTGACCTGAAATCTTTCCCCCGGCAGCGAGCAAAGCGGGGCATGAGCCTAGCAGCCAGATACACGCTGCCGAAACGGTGAGAAATTTGGATGGAAACAGTTTCACGTTCATGGGAACTGAAGCCGCCGCGCTGCCCGATGGGGCCAGCCACTCAGCGGAAATTCGATTGCTTAGCTCTTCTTCCTCGGGCCCGCAATTCGCGCCCCGCACTCGCCACAGAATTTCACCGGCAAGGGATTCTCATACCCGCAGGCTGCGCAAGTGTACTCCATTTTGGGCGGCGTTTTGCGCTGTGCCCGGCGCGCGGCGATTTCACGTTCAACCACCGCATCGTCCTGCTTGAGCAGTTCGGCATCCTGCGTTGCGGCCATCAACCCCGCGGCTTCACCAAGGTAGTTTGTGCGCATCCCTTCATAATCTTCACGCGCGATCTTGCCGGATTGAAATTCAAACTCCAAGTCCTTCAAGTTATCGTAAACCACCAACCGCCGGCGCTTCAGATCGCTGAGAACGGTCACATCCAAGGGCAATGGGCCGCCCGCTGTTTCCGCACTGAGCAGCGGGAAGACAATGTAAATTGCCATTCCCACCGCAATCAAGGCTGCCATTGTTAGCAACATAAGAAATCGGTCCCTGAACAGGAGTAAGGAGTCAGAAGCCAGGAGTCAGAATTAAACCGCATTTATCGACGTTGGTCGGCGCAATGAGTTTCAAATCCGCCCGCCGCATGCGAGGTCCCGTATTCCATTCTTCCCTAACCTCAACCATCTGGCCTGTGACTACTTCCGCAACACTTGGGATTTGACCCCCTCACCCGTCCCGCCCCGGCTGATGACTGCGCCGGCTGCGGTCCACCCTCTCCCCCAAAGGGGCGAGGGATGTAGATTCAAATCACCTCTCCCCGCGCCCCTTTGGGGGAGAGGGGCCGGGGGTGAGGGGGTCGCATGACTTTCCCACCGGCCGGTGACTAACACAAGTCACAGACTATTCAATCCGGCCCCCGCCGGCGGCGGGGCTGACTCCTGCCAACTAGTTCATTCCCGTCGACTTCATTTCCTCTTCCATTGCGGTGAGCACCTTGGGGTCGTTGGAGGCGGAAGTCGGAGCCGGCACGTCGGCAGGCTTGCGCTTCCAACGCCGCACAATGACCACAACAATGCCCAACCCTGCCAGCAAGCCCACTCCCGGAAGAATCCAAACCGTCAAATTAAAACCATGGGCGGGAGGAGCCGTCAGCACCTGAACGCCGTAGCGCACCGACAAATCCTGGAGAATCGCCGTCTCATCCTTGCCATCCGCGATTTCCTTCTTGATGAAACCCTGCATCTCGGCTTTTTCCGCGCAATCAATGTGCGGACACTGATTCAGCGGGGCAACACAGCCGCACTTGCATTGCACTTCATTGCCCAGAGCTTCCAGGGTCGGCTTGCGGGAGGAATCCCCGAATGCCAGCGACGTGGCAATTAGAAAGGCGGCCACCGCGCCCAAGCAGAAGAGATAGTGACGGGTGACAAGTGACGAGTGACGAGCAAAACGGCCGCCTGGGGTCTGAAGTCTGAATCCCAAAGTCCTGCCCCCCACGCGCCCGTCTGGGAACGGTGGACTTGGGGCACCGGATTTTGGACTTTTCTGCATGTCACTCGTCACTGGTCACTCGTCACTGCACTTTAAAACGCATCGCCCGCCTGCACTGCCAATTCCTGGGCTTGCCGGATTTCCGCCATTTCGCGTTCCACCCGGCTGGGAACCATTGAGAGCAATGTGCCCAGCATAAACACGAGACCGCCAATCCACACCCACATTACCAGCGGATTCACAAACACCTGAATGATGGCCTTGCCGGTGTCGGGATCCATTCCCGCCAGGACGACGTAAAGATCTTCTGACAGCGAGGGATGGATCGCCACATGACTGGTGGGCTGCTGGCTGGCCTTGTAGAAGCGCTTTTCCGGATGCATGGAGGTGAAAGCCTGGCCATTCTTGGTAACGGTGAAAAGCGCGCGCGTGTACTCGTAGTTGGGGTTGTCACCGTTGATGAGGCCGTCACACCGCAGCATATAATTGCCTACATGCAGAAGATCGCCTTCCTGCATCAATGCCTTCGCATCCGTTTTAAAGGCCTGTCCAGCAAACCCGACGAAGAGCAGGACAATACTGATGTGCACGATATACCCGCCGTAGCGCCGCGTGTTGCGCATGGTCAGATTGTAAAGGGCTTGGGCAAAGTTTTCTTTCGCAGTCCTCATGCGGGTGCGGGCGCCCTTCCAGAATTCTCCCAGGATGCAGACCGTGACGAACACGGAGAGGACGAGGGTCATCCACGCATACAAATGCCGCATACCCCCCGCAAAAAGCGCCACGCCCGCGACCGATGCCACGATGAGCGGCAGGGTGAAGTTGCCCTTCAGGCTTTGAAATGACGTCTTGCGCCATGCCAGCAAGGGTCCGGCGCCGGTCAATAACAGGAGCAGAAGGCCCATGGGAATCGCCACTTTGTTGAAGAACGG
>JARLGN010000128.1 GCA_031292775.1 Acidobacteriota bacterium
AATCTCCGCCTGCGCCCACTCCACCATCGGCGCCAATTCCGGTTCTTGCTGCCGTATTTTTCTGGGATCGCTTTGCACCCATTGCAAAGCCTGAAACCGCGCCGGAGGAATCGCTGTCATGGGTGATGGGGGATTGGTGATGGGTGATTGCGCTGCCGCTGGTTCTGCCAAGGCGACGATTGACGCCACCGGCTGGGGCGCGTGGCGGGCTGATTCCGCCGGGGGACCGGGGCTGGCCGCAGAGTGTCCACCGCACGAATGGCACCCGCCCTGACAGGGATCGGTTGCTCCGTTCATGGTGCTGGATGGCAAAATGTTTAGGACCGGCTCCGGACGAATCTGAATCGGTTTCCCTTGGGCGCTTTCGGCGATCTTTTCCGCCAGATCTTCCACCACCCGTTCTATCTCCGGCGCATAAACAAAGGCGTGCGGGCGATTTCCATGGGTGGCGGCTTCCTGCGCGGCACGGAAGGTTTCAGCAATGCCCCGCCCACGAGCTCCAGTCGCCTCAATGACCGGCACTCCCAGCTTGGTCTCCAGCAGATGCGTATCGATGGTCATGCCTTTGCGCGCCGCCTCGTCCATCATGTTCAGGCAAACCACCATCGGCGATTCCAGGTCCAGCAGCTCCAACGTAAGTTCCATGCTGCGGGCCATTTGCGAGGCATCCACGACGTTCACAATTACGTCCCAATCACCCGCCATCAGGTAATCCCGGCTGACTTCCTCCACGGCAGTGGTCGGATTTAGAGAATAAAGTCCGGGCAGGTCGATGAGCTCCAGTACCGCTCCGTTTACCCGCGCTTCGCCACGGGTGTACTCAACCGTGGTGCCGGCAAAGTTCGAGGTGAGCGAACGGTAGCCTGCAACTGCATTAAAAACAGTACTTTTGCCTGAATTGGGTTGGCCGACTAGCGCCACTTTCATCGGAGGACTTCCACCCGGACTTTTTCCGCCATGCCCCGGCCAACTGCAACTTGTGTGCCCTTATTGTCAATGACTAAGGGACCGCCAAAGGGAGCGTGACGCAAAACTCGGACGTGGTCGCCCGGTTGGATTCCGATCTGGTTGAAGGAACGGCGAACACCCCAACCGCCGTCAATTAAAAGGATTCTAAGTTCGGCGTCGTCGCCGGCTTCGTAGAGGTTCATCGGTGAGTTAAAGTTCGCGGTGTCTCGCATACGATCTTAAGTAGGGCAAGAAGGGTTCCAGACTATCCACCCCAATTGAGAATTATAGCAGATGCTGAAAGTGGCTAATTGCAAATGGTTTGCAACTAACCCCGAGACCAAGGGCGGGACATATTGTCATTCTGCCGCAATCGGGGTGAGCGGGATTTCGCACCCTATACCATCCTTTGGCAGCGTATCCCACACCTTCTTGAGCGGCAACCTGTGCCCGGCATTTTCGAATCTCAAATCCGGAAGCCGAATTCCTAATCCCGACCCCCGAGCTTTTGCAGCCGCTCCTCGATTTCCCGCAGCCATAGTTCGTCCTTTACGCCTGGCAGGTTGGCGCGAACGTTTTCGATTCCCCCACGCTTTGCCGTCTCCGCCAAGTTCGACGCCACGGCCAGGTCCGAAGCGGCTTGGGCAATCGTAATCCCCGCCAGGTTGGCGAGCTCATGCGCCAACGCCGTTGCCAACTCCGCAGTTTCCAGCGGCACCAACGAGGCCTCTTTGCTGGATGCCTCAATAGCTTGGTCGCGCACGGCTTGCTGCTCTTCGGTGGATTTGGGCAGCTTGAAAGCTCGCATCACGGCCTCGTAGCTCTGCGAATCGCGATCGATGATTCCCATCATCCGCTCCCGGATTTCGGCCAGGCGAATGCGCGTGGCTTCCAGAGCCGCATGGTGAACGCTGAGGGACTTCCGTTTCAGCGACACGCCGCAAGCCATTTCTCCCAAGCCTGCCGCCATCGCCCCGGCGAGAGCTGCCACGCTGCCGCCACCGGGAGTCGGCGTAGGCGCCGCGACCGTGTTCACAAACTCCTCCACCATTGCCCGCAGCGGCTCTCTCGATATTGACGATTGTCGATTGACGATTGCCGATTGCTCCACGTCCGAGTTTCCAGTTTCGAGCTTCGAATTTCGGCCCTTTACGACCTGTTCCAGTCGATTTTCCACGATCAATTCCGGCGTAAAATTCTCCACATGCAGGAAGTGTACCGCGGCGTCGTCCAGTGCCTGGCGGGGAACCAATCCTACAATTTCGCTGCCCACTACCTGAATGCCAAGCGCATCAGCTTCCAGCGTCACTGCCTCGTAAACTTTCGCCAGGGAGGTGGTTTCAAAATCGGTCAGGTTCATCGATACCTGGGCCAGGTTGCGGGCTTTCAATTCCACTCCCATCGCTTTCACGCAGGGGAACCCGCCGCTCGATGCGCGAATCTTCCTGGCAATGGATTTGGCTGCGGCTACGTCCGGAGTACTCAGGTTGATGTTATAAGCAATCAGGAACTTGCGCGCTCCCACCACCGTGGCTCCTGCCGTGGGATGCAGCGCATTCTCGCCGAAGTCAGGGTGACGCGCGGGGTTGGTGCCAATCTCCTTGCGCACTCCCTCAAACTGGCCGCGCCGGATGTTCTCCAAGTGGACACGCTCGGGCCTGCGGGCCGCGGCTTCGTAAAGGTAGGTTGGGATTTTGTAGCGCCGCCAGGTTTGCTCCGCCACCCACTCGGCAATGTGGACGCAGTCTTCCAGCGTGACGCCGGCCAGGGGAACAAAGGGTACGACGTCCGTGGCCCCCAGGCGCGGGTGCTCCCCCTGATGATGGTTCAGGTCGATCAGTTCCGCCGCCTTGCCGATGCCACGCAGCGCGGCTTCACCAACGCTTTCCCGTGTCCCTACAAAGGTGACCACCGAGCGGTTGTGATCGGCATCCATCTCCTGGCGGAGCAGGTGAACCTCAGGCCCGTCGAGCAGGGCGCGAACGATGGCGTTAACAATCGAAGGATCGCGGCCTTCGCTGAAGTTGGGAACGCATTCGACTAGAGTTTGCATGGTGAAAAT
>JARLGN010000129.1 GCA_031292775.1 Acidobacteriota bacterium
ATTGTGGCGGGATCGCCTTATCTCATTCCCGGCGCCCTTGCTGACTATGCTTCCATCGATGGCATGAGCGTTAGTCCTGACGGGAATTTATTGGCGGTCACTTTACCATCAGAGGGATTGCTGGACGAAATTGCGATATTCACTATAGGAGTGGACGGAAGCCTCACGGTGGCGTCAGGTTCCCCGCTTTTTCCGGCAGGGGGAGCAGCAGGGGCAGAATTCAGTTGTTCCGCTTCCACCCTCTTTCTCTCCGACGCTATCAATGACGCGACGCAGGTTGAGGTTGATAACGTCACGCCTAATGGAGACCTATCACCGGTGTCAGGATCCCCGTTCAATTTCAAGAACCAGGGCCTGAATTCGAATATGGGTATCCTCAGCCCCAATGGCCTGACTCTTTATGAAAGCAATCAGTATTCGGGACAGATCACCGGCTTGAGCGTCAACTCAAATGGAGGTCTGACGCCGATCGGGGGTTCCCCGTTTGCCACGGGCCTCGGTTCATGTCCTCATGCCGAAACCTGCCCCATGAGCGTGGCGATCAATCAAGCGGGGACACTCCTTCTCCTGGCATCGTACTCACCGGAAGTCGCGGTTCTGAGCATTGCTGATGACGGCGCCTTGACTGCCGTAGCGGGTTCTCCCTTTTCGTCGGGCCTGAGCATTTCCAACGCAATATCACTGGCAATCTGGCCACCTCCACTTTGCCGGCCTTTGGTCAAATTGAGCCAGGCGAGCCTCTCTTTTGGAAATCAACTTCTTGCAACAACCGGCAGCGTTCAGAGCGCAATGTTGACCAACGCCAGTCCCAACACCGCGTTGAGCATCACCAGTATTACCGCGAGCGGCGACTTTGCCCTTTCCACAACGGCCACCTCATGCCCCTATGCTGGAGGCACAGTTCCGTCAAAGGCCGCCTGTACAATCGATGTTACCTTTACTCCCAGCGCGACCGGCGCGAGTGCCGGCACGGTGACGATCACCGACAATGGCCAGGCGAGCCCTCAAACCTTGAGTTTGGCGGGAACCGGAGTTGCGCCTGTCGCCCAACTGGAAACTTTCACCCTTTCATTTCCGGACCAAAGCGTGAACACGGCCAGCGCGGCCCGCACCGTGGTCCTCGACAACATCGGCGATGCGCCGCTCAGTATTGCCAGCATTGGAGTCAGCGGGGATTACGCTGAAACCAACGATTGCGGAATTATTGTGACCGCAGGCGGGGGTTGTACCCTCAGTGTGACCTTTACACCGGCAGCGCCGGGCGTCCGCAACGGTACGCTGACCATTACTGACAACAGCAATGGGGTGACGGGCAGCACGCAGGCGGTAAGCCTGACGGGCACAGGCGACGCTCCCATGATGAACCTTTCGGTTTCTTCCCTGAGCTTCGCCGCAATCATGGTAGGCGCAAAGAGCGGCGTCCAGAGTGTTACCCTTACGAACACTGGCAACGTCGCGCTCACGATTTCCGGCTTGGCGGTAAGCGGCGATTTCTCCCAGACCAATAACTGCGGCAGCAGCGTGGCCGCCGGCGCGAAGTGCACGATCAACGCAACCTTCAATCCTACGGCTGGAGGAACGCGAACTGGAAACATCACCTTCACGGGCAACGCCCCGAACTCCCCACAAATGGCTACGCTCAGTGGCGTTGGTCAGGACTTCAGCCTGGCAGCGCCCTCCGGGACTTCCACCTCAGCCACCATCGCGCCGGGGCAAGCGGCAACCTACACGTTGAGCGTGGGCGGGCTGGGGGGATTGAGCCAGCCCGTGACCTTCACCTGCGCCAGTGCTCCCGCAGGCGTGCCCTGCACATTTTCAGCGAACCCGGTGACACCCGCAGGTTCTACAACCAGTATTACCGTTACGGCGTCCACGGTCGCTCCCTCGGCCGGCGTGCCACCCTCGCGCCCCTTTTCCCCAACTCCGCCTCTAACACCAATAGTGAAAGTTCAGATGGTTTTCGGCTTGGTTCTTGCCGCAATCACAGGGGCCATTGGACGTAGGAACCACCCGGGCAAGAGTCGATGGAAGTTCGCGGCGGGTTTGCTTACCGCAGGATTGTTGCTGACGCTGGCAGGATGCGGGGGCGGAGGTGTGACGACGACGCATAGCCCCGGAACGTCGGCCGGAAGCTACACTCTGACGGTAACGGGCAGCGCAGGTTCGGGAACAACTACACTGAGCCATACTGTGACGTTTACCTTAAATGTGAGCTAGGTAGACCTGAATTTTCAACACGGGCTCGGAGGGGCGGGGCTTTGTCCCCTCCCTTGAGTTTCTAGATTTTTGTGCAACAAACTAACGCGGCGCGGCATTTCCCCCGGCGGGGTACATGGGCCGCTCACGACGCTGTCCGTGCAGGGCTGTATATCGATTAGCCAACGATGCCATGCGCATTTCAGCGGTTAGGCCTTCAATGTTGCCCGCGGGGCGACACCCGCGGCGATTACTAAACCCTTCGCGACAAGGCAGGACTGATTTCCTCGAACCTCGCTTCGGGGGACCGCAGGGCTGATTACTGGTGGGAAGGGCTGTTATCGACAGGCATCGGTTTCCCGTATGGGCCATGCGCTCGCGCTGCACGGTGCAACTTCCGGGTCCCCCCTTCATCCGGGACTGAGTCCTGGGGCCTATTTCGGCGGGCGTGAGCCGGTGATCAGGATGTCCACCAGCCTTTTGGCGCTTTGCTGCCAGTCAGGGCTGGCCGCGACGTTGGCGACGCCGACAAGAGCCCGAAGTAGATCAAGTGGGTCAAGGTCCTTACGGATGTCGCCGCTCCGGACCGCGCGCTTCACCAAGGCACGCAGGGCTTCTTGGACCTGCGCGTAGGAAGCTTCGAATACCTTCTTGGGATCGCCCACCAGCGCATTCACTGCGGGCGCGATTAGCTGTTTCGTTGCGATACCATCAACGAACAATAATAGCCAGGCTCGCAATGCTTCCAGCGGTGGCATTGTCTCGGCAAACTTCCGCTCCGCCGCGGCCAGCTTTTCGAGCTCAGACCGATAAACCGCATAGAGAAGTTCTGCGCGCGCCGGAAAGTGGCGATACAAAGTTCCCGGACCAACACCCGATTCCTTGGCAATTTCATCCAGACTAGCCTTGGCACCAAGGCGCGTAAAGGCCTCCTTTGCCACTTCCAGAATGCGCTCGCGATTGCGCAGGGCGTCAGCGCGCGGCCTTCTTGCTGCGGGTTGTGAACGTTTTTTGGCCATAGGCAAAAATATCCTGTAACCGGAGACAGTCTCCGCTCATCTACTAATGCGGAGACACTCTCCATTTTAACCAAACTGGCCTGTAGAAGGGAGGAAAATGAAGATGACGGAACAGACGAAGCTGGGTGGCACGTTAACTCTTCCTGGTACCTCAACCCATCTCCGCCGAATGGGTTACGGCGCCATGCAACTGTCCGGCCCCGGAATCTGGGGACCGCCCCGGGACGTTGACGCGGCAATTGCGGTTCTGCGAGAGGCGGTCGCCTTCGGGGTGAACCATATCGACACCAGCGATTATTACGGCCCGCAGGTTACGAATCAAATTATCAAAAAGGCCCTTCATCCCTACCCGGCCGGCCTGGTTATCGTAACCAAAGTGGGGGCCCGGCGCGGTGCAGACAAATCGTGGCTTCCAGCCCTTTCGCGGGAGGAGTTGATCGACGGCATTCATGGCAATCTTCGGAATCTCGGTCGAGACGCGCTCGACGTCGTCAACCTTCGAGTCGGCGGAATGATGGCGCCAGCGGAAGGATCCATCGAGGAACCCTTACGGGTACTTGTGGAGTTGAAGCTTCAGGGGCTGATTCGTCACATCGGTCTCAGCAACGTCACCCCCCGGCAACTCCAGGAGGCGCAGAGAATTACGGAGATTGTTTGTATCCAAAACTTCTACAACGTGGCAAACCGCGGTGACGATGCCTTTATCGACGCTCTCGCGCCGCAAGGCATCGCTTACGTCCCGTTTTTCCCCTTGGGCGGGTTCACACCGTTGCAATCGTCGGTGCTCGACCGGGTAGCTGCATCTCTTCAGGCAAGTCCCATGCAAGTCGCGCTGGCCTGGCTTCTTCATCATTCTCCCAACATTTTGCTGATCCCCGGAACCTCTTCGCTAAACCATCTTCGCGACAATCTCACTGCCGCGGCACTGGAACTCCCTGCGGATCTCATCGCCGAACTTAACGCGATCGCCGAAAACGCGCGGGCGGCAGCGCAGTCGGCGCACTAATCCGTTGGGAGATCCCGCGGCTCTGCCGGGGAGGCAGGAAGGGTTTAACATCTTGTGGAACGGTTCCTCGGCCGGGGAAGAGACCCCTCACCCGTCCCGCGCCCGCTGATGAAAGCGCGCGGCGCGGTCCACCCTCTCCCCTCGGAGAGGGAACCCCGGGTTTTTAGCGCGCCGCCAGGCGCGATAATTTACGCAAAGGAGCTTTTATGAAGATTTTTGTTACAGGAGCAACAGGATTCATCGGCTCAGCGATTGTTCGTGAACTTCTTGATGCGGGCCATCAGGTGCTGGGTCTTACGCGCTCTGATGCGGGCGCGCAGTCGCTGGTCGCCGCCGGCGCCGAGGTGCACCGCGGCGATCTGGAAAACCTGGAGAGCCTGCGCAGCGGAGCGGCCCGTTCGGATGCGGTAATTCACACCGCCTTCAACCACGACTTCTCGAAGTACGTGGCGAACTGTGAAGCCGATCGGCAAGTTATCGAGGCGCTCGGCGACGCTCTTGCCGGCTCCGGCCGACTCCTGATTGTCACCTCTGGAACGGGAATGGCGAACTCAGGGCCAGGCAATCCCGCCACCGAATACGATCTGCCGGCCAGTTCGAAAGTGGTTCCTCGTGCGGCTTCGGAAGAGGCGGCCGCTTCGGTAGCGGCTCGAGGGGTCCGCACTGCCATCGTGCGCCTTCCCCAGGTGCATGACACGGTGAAGCAAGGTCTTGTTACTTATGCCATCCAGGTCGCCCGCGAAAAGGGCGTTTCGGCATACGTCGGTGAAGGGCTCAACCGCTGGCCTGCTGCTCACCGCCTCGATACTGCCCGGCTGTACCGGCTGGCGCTGGAGAAGGCAGACGCAGGCGAAAGATTTCATGCCGTCGCGGAACAGGGAGTGCCCGTCCGAGAGATTGCGGAAGTTATCGGCCGCGGCCTGAAAGTGCCGGTGGTCTCCATCGCACCGGAGGAGGCCGCCAAACACTTTGGATGGCTCGGACCGTTCGCTGGATGGGACATCCCGGCCTCAAGCGCGCATACACGGGAAAAGCTGGGATGGAACCCCACCGGTCCCAGCCTCATCTCCGATCTTGAGAACATGCGCTACTTCCCAGCGTGAAAAATGTTGGGAGAAGAGACGATTGTCGTTACCAATCCAACCGGGCGCATCGGATCGCCGGGGGTTGGTCCGGGCCCCCCTGTCGGGGATGTGGAAGCTCCAGGGCAGGGCTGAAACCCCGCCCTTCCGCCGGCGCCGAACGTTGGGCGTTAATGTTTTTCACTTACAAGTTGGTTTAAACTCGTGCGCGAGGAATCGTCTCGCGCGTTTTCCTGCCGATACGTGCGTAGACAATGCAACGGAGGAGATGGAATCTTGAACGAGGTTGAAAACAATAAATCATTGCTCATTCAGATTATTCATGATGGCATGGGTGTGGCGGACGCGGAGTTACAACATGTTCTGCTGCGAAAGTATTTGCTTCTGCTTCTTGAGAACAACACTCTGCCGGAGGCGATTTGCTTTTACACATCCGGCGTCAAGATGGTCGTGGAGGGCTCGCCGGTCCTCGACGTTTTGCAATCCCTGGAGGCCCGCGGCGTTCGCCTGATTATTTGCAAGACCTGCCTTGACCACTACGGCTTGATGGAAAAAGTTCGCGTTGGAATCATCGGCGGCATGGGAGACATCATCGCCGCCCAATGGTTGGCCGACAAAGTCATTACACTTTGACCCTCACCCTTCGCGCGGCCGCCAAACCCTGGGGAGAAGTTTTCGTCCAAGCTTATCGCCCACGTAGCCGACCACCAGCGCGGCCAGGCACCCTACCAGGACGGCGGCCAGGCGCTCAAGCCCCATGTGCTCAACCGATCCCTCATGCATCATCACAATGACTACTCCCGCACACGCCGACCGCACACCTTTCTCCAGGGGCCGCCAATGGCAGATCACGATGACCGCGGCCAGGGCCAGCGCAATCTGCGCCGCGCCCAAGCCCATCGTCATACCGACGGCAACACCCACCAACGCTCCCACCATGTTGGCGGCATTTCTAACTTCTGATGCGCGCAGCGAGTCCTCAAATCCGGGGGGAAGCACGATCTCGGCGGAAACCAGCGCCCAGATCGCGCCGGGCTTGCCCGTAACGGCAAATCCCCACACGATGCCGAACGTACAGACGACCGCCTCAACGGCCTGCACCAGAGTGTCGGCAAACAGCTTGCGTTCGATGCCTTGAGCCGGCGATGGAATCACTTTGTACCTCCATTGTTCATCTTGCGACCCATAGGCAGAAGGAGGTCGAACAAGTTGAAGAAGTCGAAAAGTTGAAAAGTCTAAGCCCTAAACCTTTTGCAGCGCGCGCAGCAGGCGAATTTGGCCTGCGTGGTAGACATCGTGGAACGCGACGCCATAGAGCAGGCGCGTCGAGACACGTCGGATTTTTCCTGCCAGAAAATCAAGGAATACCTCACGCAACTTCTGGTGTTCTACTTCCAGCAGTGCAAGGTCGGCCCGCCATGCCCGTTCGCTCACTTCCACCGGACGCTTGAACCAATTGCTGCCCTTCAGCGCAAACGAACCGGGTTTATCGCCGCGCAGTCTTCGCCGCACACGATATTTCCAGTATGCCGCGTGTACGGCGATTTCCCAAATGTTGTGACGCCCCGGCGCAGGCCGCCACGCCGCTGCTTTAGCGGAGAGCCCCCGCAGCGATTGCCACAGATTCGGTCCGTGCCACGCCGCGCGCTTGAATCCCTGATCGAGAATTTCCAAGAGAACGGAATCCGTGGGTTTTTGTGATGGCGGCATAAGGTTCTCCAAGTGCGGTTTATGCTTGCTTCCCCAAGGGGCGATAGAAGCGGGCGCGGAACTGTGGCTCTCGCAAGACCGCTGCCTGCATGAACCTGAAGACGTCTGCAAGGTAACCTTCGTACCCGCCTGGCTTGCCGTCCCAGGTTGTCCAGTCAATGGCGGTACCACCTTTATCCCGCACGCCGTTATGGAACCCCACCGTGGCCTGCCGATCCAGCATGGCGCGTAAAAGGCCTTCACCTTTCTCCGGCTGGCCGACCCTGTGATGGGCCATGATGAAGTGCAGCGAGTGGCCGGCGGAGATCCCACCGTTCATGTAGATTTGAAACGTGTCGGTGCCGTCTTCGCGGTTAGGCATGCCAACCGCGTCGGGCTGGAGGTAGTCACCCTTGCGAACCGGAATCAGCGTGCAAGGCAGACCCAGGCCAAGGTGGGTAAACCCGACAGCTTCCATTTTCTGCCACAATCGCGCCAGGATCGCCCGTCCCAAGTCCGGCTCCACCAACCCATAGTCAATCGCCAGTCCATTAACGATGGGGGTGGCGTAATCGTGTAATTGCCCGTCCGCGCTCTTCCACCAGGCGAGCCATCCCGTCTTGGGGTTATAGAGCGTCTTGGTGTAAACGGCTTTCAGCCGGTCGGCAAGTTGGGTGTAACGCGCCTGTTGCAACGGGCGGCCAAGCTGCCGTTCAAGGTCCGCCAGGCAGCGCCACGCCCGATAGATGAAAGCATTGGTGTAGCCGTCTTTGTGGCCGCAGTTCAGAGCGTCCCACCAGCAGCAGGATCGCGCCGGTTGCTTCAAGGTGCCGTAATTTCCGCTCTGCGTGGCCTCCACCATTCCGTCATGGTCCACGTCGCGACTCTCGACAAAGCGCGAGAGAAATTCAAGCCGGTCGATGCGCTCCAGAAGCCAATCGCGATCGCCGGTGGCTTCCACGTAGTCCCAGGCAGCGATCAGAATTCCCGGGTTGGTGTCCAGGAAATGACGGTAATCCCAGTAGCCAATCACTTCGCCGGTTGGGTCCGTGCGGTGGTCGAGCCACCATTCAATCGAGCGGCGCACCTGGGCCATCATGGAGATTCCGGGCGCAATTTCCGGAGTCCACAGTGCCTGGTCGGCGTAAAACGGCAGTGCCAGGCTCACCGGATCGCTGATCACATTGTTGGCAAGGATCCCCGCCGGAGCACTGAAGGGACGGTCTTGCTCTCCCCACCGCGAACTGGGTTGCCAGGCGTTGAACCACCCGCGCCGAACGGTTTGCCAGATTGCTTTGTCCTTTAGTCCCGCCGGTGGAGGCAGGTGTACCGGCGTGAGATGAAGGGTATAGGTTTCGCCGGCTCCCACCGCAGGAAATTCCAGGATCAAGTCAACAGTGTGCTCCTTGCGACTGCCTTCGAGACGAGCCTTCAACCCTGCGTGATTCCTGTCCTCAAGCAGCATCTGTCCAAAATCAGGGGAGGAAATGACGGCGGGCAACTTGCCGAAGTTCTTTTCGTCCCACGCCTGCGGAATCATGGTCGTGGGCGTCACTTGGGGGTCAAACGGGAAGAGCATTTCCACCGCTTCCACGTTGCGTAAACCACTGCCTCGCCCCGCCACGGTCATGGTGAGCTGGTTGGGAGC
>JARLGN010000130.1 GCA_031292775.1 Acidobacteriota bacterium
CGCCGCCGGTAGGTAGTGTTGCTCGGTGTATTCGCACACCGCGCGGTTCGCGGAAAAACGCGGAGTGAGGCTCGCCATGCTATTCCGCATTCGGGCCACCCAAGCTGTGGGGATACCCTGTCCGTTGCGGGCATAGAATTCTGGAACCACTTCCCGCTCCAGCAGGTTATAGAGCGCCTCCGCTTCGACAGCATCCCATCCCGGATCGTCGCCATGCTCCTGGCCGTCCCCCAACGCCCACCCGACTTCCGGCGTGTAAGCTTCCGCCCACCAGCCGTCTAACTCCGAGAGATTGATTCCTCCATTGACCAGTACCTTCATGCCACTTGTCCCGCTCGCTTCCCAAGGCCGCCGTGGCGTGTTGATCCAAACGTCCACGCCTTGCACCAGGTGCTCGGACAAGAGCATGTCGTAGTCACTGAGAAAGATCACATGGGGACGTGCCTCGGGCTGCCGAATGAAATGTATCCATTCCTTGATCAATGCCTGCCCGGCCTGGTCGGCGGGGTGCGCCTTGCCGGCGATGATGAGTTGCACGGGGCGCCGCGGATCGCGCAAGAGACGGAGCAGTCGCTGCGGATCATGCAGCAGTAAGTTCGGCCGCTTATAGGTTGCGAAGCGGCGTGCAAATCCCAGTGTGAGGGCGTTGGGATCAAAGAGATGCTTCGCAGCTTCGACCTCCGCGGGCGGCGCGCCAGAGGAGGCAAGTAACCGGGACAGTCGTTCGCGAGCATAATCCACAAAAGACTTGCTGGCGGCGGTGCGAAATTGCCAGAGCTTGGCATCGGGGACGCGACGAATGTCCTGTTCCAAGGTTTCCGTCGTCCCGAGCCAACGGTCCTTTCCACAGGCTTCCATCCAAAGGTCATCGGCCGGGGCGGAGTCCCAGGTCGGCATGTGAACTCCATTCGTGATGTGTCCGACTGGGATTTCGTCCTCCGGCCAGCGCGGGAACAGAGGCTGAAAGAGGCGGCGGCTGACCTTCCCGTGCAAGCGGCTTACACCATTCACCGCCCCGCTCCCCCGGATGGCCAAATACGCCATATTGAAAGGCTCCGACGAGTCGGTCGGGTCTTGGCGGCCCAATGCCAACAAATCCGGAAGCGCCATGCCGAGATCCTTTTCGGCATACCCTCCAAGGTAATGCTCGACGAGGTCGGGAGCGAAACGGTCAAAGCCGGCAGCCACGGCCGTGTGGGTGGTGAAGAGGTTTCCCGCACGGGTGACCGCCAGGGCCACTTCGAAGGGCTGCCCTGTCTCTTCCATGAAGTCGCGGGCACGCTCCAGGACTGCGAACGCCGCGTGCCCTTCATTCAAGTGGCAGACCTCCGGTTGCAACCCGAGGGCGCGGAGCAGCCGCCATCCGCCGATCCCCAGTAGCAGTTCCTGCTTGAGGCGCAGCTCTGGCCCGCCGCCATACAACTCGCTTGTAATCCCCCGATGAACAGGGAGGTTCACCGCGTCATTGCTGTCCAGCAGGTAAAGCTTCACCCGGCCAACCTCAACCTGCCAGGCGCGCAGCCAGACCGAGTAGCCCGGCAGGGCAATCTCCAACCGTAACCATTCCCCGTTGGGTTGGCGCAATGGCGTGATTGGCAACTGTCCGGGATCGTTATACGGGAAGAGGGCCTGTTGCCCGCCGTCCTTGTCGATCTCCTGGCGAAAATAGCCTTGCTGGTAGAGCAGGCCCACGCCGACCACCGGCACGCCCAGATCGCTGGCGGCTTTGAGTTGATCCCCGGCCACATTACCCAACCCCCCCGAGTAAATGGGTAATGCTTCACTCAGCATGAATTCCATGCTGAAATACGCAACACAGTTCAGGGGACTCTGCGGATGCTTCTGCTGAAACCACGCGGGCGAATCCAGCGCTTTCCGCCGGGTCTCGACCAAACCATCAACGTTCTTCCTAAAGACGGGATCGGCCAACATGCGCTCGATCCGGTCGCGCGAAACCGTCTGAAGAACCACCCAGGGGTTATGGGTGATCTCCCAGAGTCGGGGATCGAGTTGCCGCCACACTTCGTCGGTGGCATGATTCCACGACCAGCGCAGATTCAGGGCAAGCTCCGCCAGGGAATCGAACCCCTCGATTTCCGTAGGTAGAAGGCTGTAGATCGGGTGGCTTGCGCGGGTTTGTTGACTCATGATCTCTCCATAGTGAGGGCTAAAAAGAGCTTTCCTGCGCGCCGCATGCATCGCCATAAGAGCTGGTCTAATTTCGACACCAATCAACCGTTGCTCGTCGTGCCGCTACTTGGTTGCTTAGATACTGGCTCCCAATAGGGCGACCGGTCATAATAGTCGTATAGCCTGTTCTCGTACTCGCGAGTGACGGTCATAGACTCGAGCCACTCCGGAGCGTTCCTGATGGTTTCCCGGGTGAGGTCAACGTAAACCTTGGAGTCCGGCCAGCTCACATTTTCGATCCATTGGGGTGATACCAGCACCTTCTTGCCAGGCCACCAGTTTCGCGTGTCCACCTCAAGATATCGAATCGCCCAGGTTTCATCATCAACGAGGAAGTCTTCCACGTGACCGATCGCCCCATCTTCCGCCGCGATGCTGTAACCCGTCACTTCCTCGGTGCTGCGCAGATGTGAATCGGCCGACTCTTTTCCCGCCCTGGCTCGTAACGCTTCCGCTTCCGTCACCGCTTCCCTTTCGACCGTCAAGCCCGACGGGTACGACGCCAGCCCCCATAAATTGGGCCCTCCCCAATAGTAGGGATAACCGTAATACCCCAAGTACAAAGCCTCGTGCTGCCGTGAGACGGGCTTGTGCGTATCAATTGGGGGGCTATCCTCGATCTGCTTTTTTGTAAGAGCCACATCGAGACGCTTTGATTGCCACTCGGCCTGGCGGAGGGCAATGGGCGAGACCAACACCAGCCGACCCCCTAACCAATCCCCGGCATTAACTACAAGGTAGCGGATGGCCCAGGTCTCATCGTCGAAATAGAACTGATCCAGTGTTCCAATCTCACCATCCCTGGCTCGGATCGTAAAACCCTTCAGATGGGCGACATTTCTTAACATAGTTCTATCCTCCTTGGCAGTTTACAACCCTGTCGCACAAACACCTCTTCCCGTGCCCGAGTCCTCTTGTGGTCAGGGCGAGTTTGGGGCAGGGCTTGGCTGGTTCTTGGACGGCGTCGATGACCGCGGGGCGGCTGGATTGTTCGGCGGTGTCTTGGGGAATCTTTGATCGACGTACTCGATCAAGCTCTTCTTTAGATTTTGGATGGCTGCGGTTAGCAATACTTCGTGGGGGAGATACTGAAAGCGTTTTTCGATAGTCGCTCTAAGCTCACCATTCAACGCCTGCGCTTGTTTATTGAGGGCTTCCTGGGTGGCACTGCTTGTTGCGTTTAGTTGATCCAGAGCTGCGCTCAGCTTCGCCAATTCATCCCGGCTGAGCTTCGCATACAAAGCCGCGTAATCACTGGAGCTGTAAATCGGACCGGTGCACTGGACCATTTCATAGGTCCAGTTTTCGGCAGCATCTATCGGAGTATGCGTAATCTGACCCTCGCAGACGTACCCACCCCGGCCCATTCTTATGGGTTGGTTCGGTTCCGCGATGGGACGGATCTCTTGTGCCCGTAGAGCCACGGCCCCCAGCAAGGAGAGTAGCAGAAGAGACGTTGACCATAGCCTGAAACGGGCCGGCTTCCTGATCTTGCTCATTGCGGTTAGTCCTTCACCTGCGAAGATAAGCCGGGGCGACCACGGAATTCCGTCTACTTGGTTTTCTGCACGTCGGCAGTTTCCTCCTGTTGCTCTTCCGCCTTTTGCCAACTTGACTGGGGTTCATATTCCTTCATAGCCTTTGCAAGAGCATCAGTCTTCTTGCCGAAATCCTTCTGATACACCACTCCATCTTCGTTAACGATGAAGGTCATTACGCCGGACGACCTGTACTCCGCCGGATAGGCCACGAAGGCGAAACCCTCGGTCATTTTCCCGTTGGCGATGTAACTCTTGGCGCCGCCTGGGCCATTTTTCCCCTGACGGGTCAGGATGAGGTAATAGTACCCGCGGTATGGAGTGGGAGCGCCGTCGGGGCTCTTGCCCATAGCAAAGGCCGATGCTACCAGTGGCCCGATGGGGCTCAGGGGTTCACCCTCAGCAGCTTTCCAGTAAAGCCCATTGTGCTGCCCCTCATCGCTGTAGATTTTCTGGGCATATTCGTTGTGCTGCGCCGAGTAGTATTCCTTCTGCGCCGCAACGAGCTCCTGGCAAACGTTAATGGTGGATATTTCATTCCGGCCAATCCGCCTGGACAAGATTTCTTTCTTGCCCGCCTCGGTGTCGAAATACCACAAACTACTTACGTTCACGAGCGGTATGGGTGTGGGCCAATTCTCCGCGCCGATATACAAGATGGTCTTTCCATCCGGTTCTTTCACCAGGCGGTGCATTTGCTGATATCTCTGTACGAAATTAGCGCGGCTCTGGGCGTCCTCGGCGTCGTCTCCCGACGAGACGATTTGCTTTCCGTCCGGTCCGAGGATATCGAGCATGGTTTTTTCGTCGTTATTCTGAGCTGCCGCGACAAGTGCCGTGCTCGCGTCTTCCGGGGACGAAAATGTCTTCTGGCCCGGTTGCTGCGCCATGGAGCGGCTGCAAAAGCCCGCCATCAGAATGGCAGCGAGCACAATTAATATAGGAAGATTGGCCCCCTGAAATCCATCGAAGTTCAGCTTCGTCCGCCGCATATGCCTTGCCTCCATTTCCAAGTTTCATGAGCTACTACGGAGATAACAGAGCGTTGATTAATGATGCCCGCCACCGCCGCCACGCGATCCACCGCCGCCACCCCCTCCCCGCTGCGCCCCACCACCACCGCCGCCACGCGATGCTCCGCCACCGAGGCTGGAGCTTCCCCGTGCCGAATAGCTCTTTGTCTGTCCGCCCTTCTCGATGCCGCTGAAGGCGCCCGAGCGGGTGCCGCTCTGACCGCGGGGTGCAGTGTATCCTCGGGCCGCCTGCCTGTTTCCATTGAAGGGGCTGGCCGCCGGGCCGGGGCGGTTGAATCCTCCGCCGCCCGCTCCCCCACCTCGGTTGATACTGTTTCGGTTGGAAACTCCGCCGGGCGCTCCCCCGCCTCGATTGTATGCTCCACCGCGCGCGCCCCCACCACGGTAGTAGCTGCTCCGGTTATAAAACGTGTTGCTCCGGGAATAGTACCTGCCGCCGCCAAAAGTTGCATATCGGTTGTGCCAATCAAATCCCCAATGAGGCCAGCCCCATCCGAAACCTCCAAAGAAGCCAATTCCGAAGCCGGCTCCGAATGAGAGGTACGGGCCGCCATACCAAATGCCGGGATACGGGTACCATCCCGGCCACGCCATGATGGGATCTCCGTATGCCTCCCAAGGATCATACGCAGGGACGTAAACGACCTCGGGGTTGGTGGGCTGAACGCTGATCGTCGAGTCTTGCGTGGTTACCACTTGCTGCGGCGTGGTCCTAAGATCACCGGCCTTTTCCGCTCGTTGCCGCATCACCTGTACGGCATCCATCACATCCTGCTGCTGATTGTAGTAAGCATCGCCCAGAGATGATGTCCAGGAAAGGTTCTTGTCCATATTGCCAAGAACGGATGGAAATGCAGTGAGGGCCTTGACGCTTGGATCCCAAGGTTGTTGGTCCACCGCTTGACCCAGAGCGTCACCCCTTAAATCCTGATGCTCTTGCACCCATCTGTCAGCCTGGACGACTTGCTCGGGAAACGTCGAAGCCGCCAGAATCTGCGCCACCAGCGAATCCGGATACAGCGCAATCGGCGCTACCAACTGCTGCAACTGTTCGGGAGTCGACTGCGTGTAGGGCGGGGCCTGCTCGGCCGGCGGCCCCGCTTGCGGTGGGGCTTGCGCGTCTTGAAGGGCAAACACGCCCTGAGGCCAAATCGCGAACAACAGAGCCAACCCCCACAGGGACATTAAAATCCGCACGCCGCAACGCGGCATTGAGATCCCTGCGGCACGTCCAAAATTGTTCATGTTCTTGAACCTCCTCTGC
>JARLGN010000131.1 GCA_031292775.1 Acidobacteriota bacterium
AAAACCGTCTCATCCCAGAGCAAATCGCCATCTTTCGTCGCGACGTGGGGAAGAGGCAGGCGTCCCGCTTCCAGGCTGCGCTGGAATTTCGCATCCTCAATTCCCGAGCGCTCTTGAAACCGTACGGGATCGCCATAGCCAACCGTGACGTTCAGCAGGTTACGCCCGAGCGGCGCACATTCCTTCGCCAAGGCTGGAGTGTAGCGGAATTCGTTCAGGGGACCGAACAGGAGAGAGCCATCCCAAAAGACTCCGGCTTGCCATTGGTAGCCGGGCACTCCGACATGCTGAATCGCCCTGGTCATCGGTTTCCAAAGCTTCTTTGCTTCTTCAAATGTCCATTCTTGATTGTCCCGTCGCTGGGGATCCATTATGGGTATCGCGCTCGCGAAGGAATCTCCATTAATTCTGCACCCGGAAGTAAGTCCGGCCCCGCCTATAAGGGTTCGTTCAAGGAATCCCCTGCGATTGATGATTGCCACGGTAAAACTCCTTTTAACTTCTTAAAGTCAGAATCAAGCCGCCTGAATTTTATCCTATGCGGTCCATTTCGACCTCATGCTTCTCTTGCCCGTGGACACATCTTTACTTGCTTCCGGAATTTCATTTGGACTCAATTTCTTGACTGCTGATCTAAACTTGACGCACGGGAGCGGCAGGCGTATGTTTCTGGCGCGGGGATAGAGTTGAAATCGGAAGTTGCGGTTTAGACTCAATACGGTTCACTTAATGGGCTCGAGGTCATTAGGTGGAAAATGGTTATTGGACAACCCCCTCACCCGTCCCGCCCCGGCTGATGAAAACGCCGGCTGCGGGCCACCCTCTCCCCCAAGGGGGCGAGGGATGTCGATTCAAATTACCGCTGCCCGGCATTTACACCATGAGAAGTCTCATCCCGATCTTCGTCAAATCCAATAAGTCAGATAGAGAAGGAGTCGCCATGAAAAAGGTTCTACCACGCCGGAGCTTTTTGCAAGCCGCGGGCCTGGCCGCCGCAGGTTCCCTTGTCATCAATCCAAGTGCCGGCGCCCGCCCGGAAGAGGGTTCGGCCCACGCACGCCCCCGGCTCCTGAGCGGATGCTGTGCGTACTCTTACAGAAAATACCTGGAGCCGGGCAAGATGACCATGGCGGACTTCTTTTTGAAGGCCGTGGAGCTTGGGGTCAATGGCGTGGACGTCACCAGCTACTGGCTGAAATCGACCGAGCCTGAATACCTGCATGGATTGCGACACCTCGCCTACAAGCACGGTCTGCCATTTTCCGGTGTCGCCATCAGAACCGAGATGTGCCAATCCGATCCTGCCAAGCGTGAAGCGGAACTTGCCAATATCAGGAAATGGGTTGACGCCACGGAGTTGTTGGGGGCGTCGCACATCCGCGTGTTCGGAGGCACCATCCCGGACGGTGGAACCGATGCGCAGGGCGTGGAGTGGGCCGCGGAAACCATGAAACCGGCATGTGATTATGCCGCCCAAAAGGGAATAATCCTGGGCATTGAGAGCCACCACGGGATCACTTCCAAGGCTTCCAACATTCTCGCCATCCTCCATCGTGTCGATTCGCCCTTCGCGGGATGCAACCTGGACATCAGCAATTTTGATGAAGACCCTTATGCGCAGGTGGAATCACTGATTCCCTATGCCACTCACACCCACATCCGCGACTTTTTTGGGAAGCCGCGTCAATCGCTTGACCTGGATCGCATGTGGCAGATGTTCGCCAAGGCCGGCTATCAGGGGTTCATGTCGGTTGAGTACGAGGGGGAAGAGGATGAGATGACCGCGGTCCCCAAGCTCGTTAACAGAGTCAAAGCGCTTTGCAAGAAGTATTCGAGCGTCTGAGACTGCTGCGGATACTCGTGCAACCATCCCGCTACGTTCCCCGTGTAAACAATGGCACGAGGACTCAGGGATGGTCGCTGGCACAGCGAAAGCCGATAGGGATCTGGTCGCCTTCCTTTTCCTGCGCTAAGCGATGAGACACGCGGAGGGCAGCGGGATCGCTCTCCCAGAATCCGCCGCGCGCCACCGCAATGGCATTGGAAGCAAGTGGTTGCTCCACATCCGGGCCCGTCGCTACAGAGTCAAAATAATACTTATTGTAGTAGCGATCCAGCACCCACTCGGAAACGTTTCCCAGCATGTCGTAAAGACCAAAGTCATTGGGCTGCTTCGTTCCCACTGCATGGAGAGTGTCACCGCTGTTGTCCGCGTACCAGGCAATCTGGGAGATCACCCCGTAATACGGTTGGGAGTTTCCGCCGCGCGCTGCATATTCCCATTCCGCTTCGGTCGGTAGCCGTCCCCCCATCGCTGCGCAATACTCTTTGGCGTCCATCCAGCTCACGCCACTCACCGGAAGATTGCTGTCCCCGGCCGGGGAGTGCCGGGCAGTTTTGGCGGCAAATTTTCGATAAGCGGCAACCGTCACTTCGGTTTGGCCCAGCCAGAAGCCCTTATCGATGGCAACTTGATGAGTCGGCTTCTCATCGTCTTTGCATTCGCTGTCCTGCACCGAGCATCCCATGATGAACGTTCCGGGAGGAATCCAGACGTAAGTCAGTTCGTCAGCAGGGTTCAACCAAGTCTTTATTTTCGGGCCGGCCGGGGGGGTGACAGTCACTCCCGTCGCCGCAGGCAAGGCTGGATTAGGGCTTGGCGGCTTCCTTGATTTCAAGAATAGGATCACCCCGGCGACCGCCACCAGTGTCAGGATCGCACCCGCAAGCCATCGTGCCTGGCTCTTGAGCGGTGTCAAGG
>JARLGN010000132.1 GCA_031292775.1 Acidobacteriota bacterium
ATCACATCTTCCGCCTCTGACGGATCGCGGAGGATTTTGAACGCTACACTCAGAATAAGCCGATGATAGCGGCCGAACAGTATGGCGAGTGCATCGCTGTGTCCGGATCGGAGATGCGCCAGCAAGTCGGGGTCAGGCAATCTGCTCAACTGCTCGAGCGAAAGCCCGCAGGGTTCCTTAATTTGCCCAGCGCTCAATTCCATAGAGATATCCTTGGACGCTCCCACCACCCTCATGGGACTTGTGGGACGCGCCATCGTTCCGAGGAGTCTTGGCGCAAGGTATAACACACTTCCACGAGAATTGTGCATGCCTTAGCGAGACTTTATTTTTCTTGTTACGTGGTACACATGGAGGAGGTGGAGGGCATACTTAAAATGCGACCAAAGCGATGGTCTGCCGGGAACTCCTGCGCAAGGAACTCCGAGCCGTCGGGCGAGATTTCGTCCAGTTCACTGACTCACAATGAGTGTGAGCGTTACACTATGGCTCAAGGCAGAGGACCCCGAACCCGTGGTGCCCGTCACCGTCAGGGTATATGTTCCGGTGGGTGTTCCGGGGTCATGCGTCGTACCACCGCCGCCTCCGCCCCCACATCCGGCCAGCGCCAGAGTGAGCAACAATCCCAAGGCGAGCGGGATCATGGCGGACTTCCAGCGGCTCACTCCGGGTTGGTTCCGACACTTGATGGCCCTTGCCATTGCCACAAGAATCAAGGTGAACATCAACAGACCTCTCAGACCCGGTGATAGCGGTGGGACCGGAGGAAGTGGACGAGGGCGCGGTGCGCTGACCGTAGGCGCCGTCGTAGTAACGGTCACGGTGACATTAGTCGCAGAACTCCCCGCGGTTACCGGGTTGGGCGAAACGATGCAGTTGGCCTCGGAGGGAGCTCCGGCGCAGACAAAGCTGACCGTCCCGGACATTCCCCCTTGGCCTCCCACACTCAAAGTGTAGGTTACAGCTTGACCGTGCGTAACGGTGGCCGAGGCGGAGGAGCCGGAGGGCGGGGCAAACGAGAAGTCCTGACCCGTCCCACTGAGCGCGACGCTTTGTGTGCTGCCCAATACCCCATTGCTATTGTCGGTCAGGGTGAGGTTTCCGGAAAGCGCGCCCGCGGCCGTGGGTGAAAAGGTAACATTGATCGTGCAGGAACCGCCGGCCGCGACGTTCCCCGCGCAGTTGTTGGACTGGCCGAAGTTGGCGCTCGTGGCGATGTTGGTGATGACGAGCGTTGCTGTTCCCGTATTCGTCAGGGTCACCGTCTGTGGAACACTGGTGGTTCCGACACCTTGATTGGCAAAGCTGACATTCAAAGGATACAGGGTGGCAGTTGGCCCTGTGCCGGATGCGATGCCGGGAACAACAGGCGCATCCAGCACGTCTTTATCCAGATCGAACTGAACTCCGCCATAGGTCTCGTAGGTGCTTCCCTTATATTGGTGGATGCGCTGATCGTCAGGCCAGAGCGTGTCGGAGATGTCGGCAAGACCGGTGGTGGAATCCACCCCGTCCCATTCGCCAATCCATACCGCATCCGGGACGTGGGCGATGTTGATCCAGTCAACTTCCATATTGTAGGGCGATCCGTAGGCTGCCGCTAAGTAGCCATTCGAGTGCAATTCCGCCACCCAGGCATTCATGAAGGCGCTCACTGCCGCGGAACATGAGGGCGTGGTGTTGTAGTGCTCGAGATCATAATAGATGATGGTTCCAGCGATGCCCAGTGACGACGCTGCGCTGCTGGCGGCGTCGGCTTCGGAACTTCCCTGCGCGGCAGCCGTTGAAGGATCTGTACTGAAGGTGGAGGAAAAACTTGTGCAGGGTGCCTGGGGGCCGACCCAGGTTGGTATGAGCCCCCACCCCATTCCGCGAATCTGGCTCACCCACGTGGAATTGAGGTAGGGTTGCGAGCAAGCTCTGCTGGCGCCGCCGATGTAGATGTTGGCGTAACGATAGGGGCTGGAATTCCACCAGGTTTGCATGTTGCCGGCCGTATCTGCCGTACATTTGTCAAACCCTTCCGCTTTGCCGATCTGAGTGGCGGTCAGTGGGATGATGCCGGATTGCTGTGCCGATACGCTTTCCTCTTCTGACGATGGCGTAGAAGGTTCTGACGCCGATTCCACCTCGGGGTTGAGATTGTTGAATGTGCGCCCTCCATCTGTTGTTCCCAGCAGCAGTGTTTGCTGATCGCAGCCCGATTTGGAGGCTCCGCACCTTCCCGCAGAGGTCATTAACCATCCGTCCGTCTCATTGGCGAAATCCGACCGAACGATGACGGCGCCGTCCCAAAGGCCGGGTGGTTGTGAGGCAATTTGCCCAACGCGGCTTCCTCTTGCCACGTTAACTCCGCTCGTACTGAGGAAAGTCCTTACGACGGTTGAATCGAGCACCGAGGAAGCGATCCTGCTCCCACTCCTGACTCCATCAGTGTGAACTTCCGCGATCTTCCAAGTCTGCCCGGCATGATGGGTGCGGTACACAACGAGGACGGAAGTCTCAGGGCCCGCAAAGGTCACTGGCAAGAGGCCATCCTGCGCGTTCTCAAATGTCGGCAAGTCGTAGAGCACCCGGTACGCGGCGTACTCGCCCGGGGGCGGGGTGACATCTACAGTGTTCCAGGACTTTCCCGCGTCGCGAGTTACGTAGAGCCTGTCCCCACCGGGTCCGCCGGCCAGCCAACCGTCGGTGGCCGTGGTGAAACGAACCGCGTCGCCCGTCGGGGGATCAGGGAGTTCTTCCCAGTTGCTTCCTCCGTCTGCCGTGGCGAAAAGGGTGCCGGTATCAAAATTAGAGCTGGAGAGGTGCCGCAGCATCACCCATCCGTGAAGCTGATCCGGGAATTCTATGGAGGCTCCACCAGAATAAAGGCTGATGACGTCATCGCTTACATTGAAGGGCTCAACGGACCAGGATTTCCCCGAATCGTTTGTTGACGCCCATTCGAGCATCCTCCTGGGATTGAGCGACGGGTCAGGCACGGAGCGCAGCGCCCATCCCCGGTTTACGTCCAGGAAAAATACTGCGTCCAGCGTTTGCGACGCCGGTCCCGGAGGTGTGATGTCAGACCATTCTTTGCCGCCACTTTCGGTCCATAATAATTTCTCTTTGGTCAACACCCACCCGGTGCCGGGGGAGATCAGCTTCATTGATCGAACCTGGGCTGCGTGCGTTTGCTCGCTTGGTACAGGGTCCCGTTGGGCGCCATTTGGAACCAGATCATATTCAAGAGATTGAGTCTGCCGTGCCGCCGCGGGCACGATTGCACAAGCCAGAACTGACAAAATCAGAATCGCGCGACCCAGCGCCGAAGAGAACCCTGTCGCCGCGAGCAAGCGCGGGTTCACCAAGGCCTGCACAGGCGCGTTGTGCGAAGACACACACTTTGCGGCAAGCAGCGCGGGTTGGACCTCCATCGCTTCCTTCTGCACGAGGGCGGTTCTGGAGGCGTCGAAAACGGCAGGGCCGGGGGACACGGGGACATCCACGCAAAATCGAAGTATGAATTACACTCTGGCAATAAATGCGCCAACAGAATGAGTATAAATCTAAAATGCAAAACGGACGAATTCTCCAAATGCAGAACATGCGGCCGAACGCATACTCATGTCCTTAATCTGCGCAATCTGTGTAATCTGCGGATGCTATCGAAGTATTTGCCGTGGGGGTTCGCGAATGAGCCCATGCCGCGGGACCAGCATGAATGAGAAAGGCGCACGGGCAGGACTGCACTGACCATGGCCACTCACGCTTGACAACACCCATGCCGGGCCGGATAATCGCAACTTGGGGCGGCAAGCTGATTGAACCGGCTTGCGGTTTACCACCTACACAAAACCAAATATTTGCGACCGTCTGATCCCGAGGAGGAGAACCATGTCCAAGGCGTTCAAGGATCTGCCCGTGGCCACGCAGAACCATCTCCATTCGCTGATTACCGATTCCAACTACCGCAAGAATGCCGACCATGCCAGCTACGACTACAGGCCGAATGGCGATGGCAAGATGGCGACCCCCAAGGGCATCAAAGAAGAGGTGACGAAATACGGTTACAATGCCAACCTCGCTGCCGGCACCGCCACGCGTGGAAAGGGACCGGACCCGGGCCGCCTCCGGCTGGTGTGCTTCCGGGAGAAGAATTTCCTGAGCGGAACCAAGGCGAAGGCCACCGAACACGTCACGTGGTGGGTGGGCGAACACACGCCCGGCAATACTTACAAGTACCACGCGATCAGCGGCATCCCCAAGTGCCCGGACTGCGGGGGCGGTGGGTCGCAGGTCTGTCCGGACTGCAAAGGGATGGGCAAGACCTCGACGACGACGGACCGTATGACCGTGACCAAGAACTGTTTAACCTGCGCCGGCCAGGGTTTTCGCGATTGCCCGACCTGCGACAAACAACTGGTGATCGACGGTCACACCATCGACGCGGATATACTGATGTGGAAAGTGTGACCCGCGACCCCATAGGCGTTAAAATAACGGTTCGCGAAAGTCTATCCACAGATTACGCAGATTTCACAGATTCGGCAGGTGGAAAAACATTAGTATTAAGCTATCAGCTAAAGACCATCAAACAGCAAGCTGCAATACCAGCTAAAGAAGAGGCCGCGCTCCCGGAAATGCATCAATGGGAACCAGCG
>JARLGN010000133.1 GCA_031292775.1 Acidobacteriota bacterium
CTTGGCCCGCAGGTAACTTGCCATGATGCGGACGCTCTCAACCAATCCCAGTCCCAGCAGCGCGTTCTTCGCGTCCAAGGGGTAGGAGAAGAATTTATTGCGATAGTAGATGCGCGAAAGCCGGGGGCGCAGCAGGAACTTTTCGCCGAGGACTTCTTCCCAAATCTGGTTGACCTCGTCCCATTTGGTGAAAAAACGGTGGCCGCCGATGTCAAACAGGTAGCCCTTATAATTAACCGTGCGCGCCAGGCCGCCTACCAGCGTATCGGATTCGAGCACCACAGCCGGAACGCCATGCCGGGAGAGTTCCAGTGCGGCGGTAAGACCTGCGGGGCCGGCACCGATGACAACCACGCGTTTTGAAGGGTTGACTTCTACCACGTGTAATCCTTCCCCCCGGGACCGTCAACGCCGGACGGTCCTTCCACTATATGACGGTCTAATCGGATTGCTTATCAGAATTCAGGGGTCAATCCTGAGTTTCCATGTTCGAATCCAAAGCCAGAGAAGTATACATCCCACCGACCCGTTCGTAACCGCAATCGCACACTCAGGCCCCAACACACCATCTGAAATACAGCCGCTCCAGCACCCGCGCGGCCCGCCTTGGTCATTGGCGTCTTCTTCGTCTCGATTCAGCTTGTTTCCACCGGGATTCTCGGCGAGTATGTTGGCGCGGTGCTGACGCAGATGCAGCATCAACCTTACGCGATCGAAAGGCGGCGAGTGGACCGGGAGTATGAGCCCGGCGAGACTGGATTCGCCGGTCGCGGGCGCCCTCCCCGCCGGGGAGTTGCCCAACCGCCTCTTTAGGTTCGGGCACGTGCTGCTGCTGGCAATCAGACGTTGGTTACCATGCTGACAGTGCTCGATAGCGGAAGCCCCTGCTTGCACCCGGCTTGGAGATATTCAGAAGATGGCCACAAACACCTCGATAAGCGCGCCTAACTTAACCCGCCCCGGCGGAGAGGCAGCCCCTGCCGCTCGAAAGTACTTGAAGGTGATGCTGCTGGCCTCGGCTGCGTTGATGGTGGCTTGGTCGTTGGCGGTTCCGGTCTTTGAGGGGCCGGATGAGCCGGCTCACTGGCAGTATGCGAACTGTTTGAATCAGAGCCACACCTTGCCGATCGAGGGGCGGAATTCCCCGGAAGCCGCCCAGCCCCCCTTGTATTATTTGCTGATCGCGCCCCTCGCTGTTGACACAAAATTGCCTCCCATTGGCTATGTGGGAGACGGAGAAGAGGACAGAAAATTCAATCTCTACCCGCCGAGGGTATATCAAAATACCTCTGGAGATTTGGGGCTCTATTGGCCCTTCCGCATAGCCCGGCTTGTGAGTGTCTTATTTTCGGTCCTCGCCATCTGGTTTTGCGCTCTGGCAGGCACTGAAGCGTCGGGAAGTCCGTGGACGGGCTTGTTGGTCAGTGGCCTGGTTGCCTTCTGGCCTATGTTCACCTTTCGAGGCATGAACGTCAGCAACGACGCGCTGGTGACGATGCTGTCCGCCCTTGCCCTCTACCTGATCGTCCGGGTGATCAAACGCGGTTTCACATGGGGAATAGGAATATTCGCCGCGCTGGTGGGGGCGGGGGCATTCATGACCAAGATCAACGCCGTTGTCCTGCCCGTCGCACTTCTGTTGGTAATAATTTCCGAGAAAGCCCCCTGGCGCGCCAAGCTCCTGCGAGTGGGAGCGCTGGGCGCAATCATGCTGGTCGTCGCCGCCCCTTGGCTGATCCGGAACCAGCATTTGTACGGCGACTTTCTTGCCCAAAAGACCGTGTTTTCGATGGGAAGTGGGGTGGTACACAAATACACCCTGGGCTGGAAATACTTCCGCTTCTTCTTTCCCTATCACTTCGTCAGGTCTTTTATCGGCGATTTTGGCTGGCTGACTTTGCCGTTACCCGTTTTGGCGTACGTGGTGTATATGATTGCCCTGGTGAGTGCGGGCGCGTGCTGGATAGGGGGAGTCTGGCAACGCCGGGTTGATTTCCGTCTCTCCGCCATTCTCTCCATCGCAATCGCGCTGAACCTGATGTCTGTAATCCACATCAACTTAAACATGCCGCAACCACAGGGCCGCTATATGTTTCCAACCATGCCCGCCATGGCTCTTTTGCTCGGGCTGGGATTGGAGTCCCGGCATTCCTGGTCAGGGTATCGTACCAGGTTAACGCTGAGCGGGTTGGCTGTGATCAATCTGATTATAATTGTGTGTTTGGTAATTCCTGCGTACTGGCCGCCCGTTATCATCAAGTGATTGGATAACCCATCCGCGCGCAGTCCGTCTTAACCACCGGCGAGTTGTCCCGGGTGGCAGCGATCTCCGGGCTGTCGTTGACGGGAAGCCGGTAAGCCGTTAAAATTACTTATTCGGGCTCTTGCGGGAAAGGGACTCCCAGTTCTCCACCTGTTTTAAGCCCCACCATTAGCAGAATGAAGGATTTACTATGAATGCGAATGATCTCCGACCCGGAATGATCATCCGGCACAACAACGAGCTTTTTACGATCTACAAGGCCGAGCACCGCACCCCCGGCAATCTGCGGGCATTTGTGCAGGCCAAAATGCGCAATCTGCGAACCGGCTCCATGAATGACCACCGCTTCCGCTCAGAAGATACGGTGGAGAAAGCCGCCATCGACGATGTCGAGATGCAGTACCTCTATGCCGACGGTGATTCCTTCTACTTCATGAATACCGCGAATTACGAGCAGATTCGCCTTACCAAGGAAGCTGTGGGCGACCGCGCCGCTTACATGATTCCGGAAGTCATGCTCAAGGTGGCGTTCTTTGAGGGCCGGCCTGTGGACGTGGAGTTGCCCGCCACCGTCGACCTGAAGGTGGTTAAAACCGAACCCGGCATTAAGGGAGGGTCAGCAACCAACGTGACCAAGCCCGCCACCCTCGAAACCGGCGTCGTTGTCCAAGTTCCGCCCTTCATTAATGAAGGTGAAATCATCCGCGTTGATACCGCTGAAGGCAAGTACCTCGAACGCGCCAACTGATTTTTAGATTTGGCCCGCAAGACACGCGAGCAGTGCTCCCCGAATATTGCCGGCCTCCGCACGGCGCTACGACGCTTTCGAAGACATCCACAGGTGCGTTATGAAACTTCGCTGTCTCATCTTGATTGTGTTTCTTGCCGCTGTCGCGCAGCCCGCTATGCCCCAGGAAACCAATGGGCCACTCGGAAAAGACCAAGTGCTGGATTTGGTGAAGTTCGGGTTAGCCAGCGGTAACTTGGCGAAGCGCATCAAGGAGCGAGGCATAGACTTCGCGCCGACCGATGATTGCCTCGAAACGTTGCGCAAGGCGGGCGCGGAGGAGATGGTCATTAACGCGCTACGGGAAGCGAGGCCGAAACCCCTGACCCGCGAGCAAGTGGGGAAGCTGGTGGCGGGCGGGGTGCCCAACCAGCGCGCGGCGATGCTGGTAAAACAGCACGGCATCGACTTCCTGGCGGATGAGAGGTACCTTCAAACCCTGCGGGCGGCAGGCGCCGACGACGCGCTGCTCACCGCACTGCGTGAGGCGGGCAAGGGATCAGTGCGGGAGAACCCCAAAGATGGCCTCAAATATGTGTGGATCCCGTCGGGAACCTTCTTGATGGGTTGCTCCCCCAAGGACAACCTGTGCTTCAACGTTGAAAAGCCGGCGCACCGGGTGACGATCACGAAGGGTTTTTGGATGGAACAGACGGAAATTACGGTGGGCGCGTACAAGCGCTTTGCCACGGTTACGGGGCGGAAGATGCCCGATGCTCCGGGCTTTAA
>JARLGN010000134.1 GCA_031292775.1 Acidobacteriota bacterium
ACGCGATTGATCAGGCCCATTTGTTGAGCTTGAGATGCATTGATGGGGTCGCCGGTAAGGAGCAACTCCATGGCACGGTGCGGCCCAATCACGCGGGGGTAGACAACCGCCCCCATGGGCGGGAACACCCCCAGCTTGATTTCCGGTTGGCGGAACTGTGCGTTTTCGGTGGCAATAACCAAATCGCAGAAAGCCGCCAATTCCGCGCCGGCGCCAGAGGCCACACCTTCCACGACCGCAAGCACAGGTTTGCATACCTCCATCATGACGCGAAAGATGCTGTGGAACGCGTCCATCATCTGGAACACCATCTGCTGGGTGTAACCTTCCGCGCCCACTCCCAGGGAGAAGTAGCCCTCGCATTCCGGGGAGGCATCCAGCAGGATCAGCCGCACATCCTCGCGGGGGGCAAGACTCTCAATGGCCGTTGCCATTTCCCGAAGCATCTCAATGTTCATCACATTCTGCTTGGGTCGATTCATGGTGAGGTGTGCCACCACGCCAGAATCATCCCAACGGATGAATTTGAAATCCTTCTTTGGCTCTTCTTCTACTTCGGGGGATTGCTCAATCGGTTCGTCCGCCATGGCCTCCTCCTTAATACGGGACTCGGGGTTCGGGACACGGGACTTAGGTGTCGGGTCCCGCGTCTTGCCTCAATCCTTTTTCTCTAATCCCGAATCGCTAACCGCGTATCCCGTGTCCCGAGACCCGTATCCCGGTTCTTACTTCAGCTTGCTGCCGCACTTTCCGCAATAATCGAACTTTTCGGGAATGCCCTTGGCCCCGCAGTCCGGGCATTTGCGGGTGTTGGCGCCCCAAAGGAACTCGCTGGATTTACCTGCCGCGGCCAGTTCCCGCATACGCCTGGTATCGGGGGGACGTTTTTCAATAAAGGCCTGAACGCCTTCATAAGGTTCCCAGGAGGTGGCGTGTACCGACAGCCAATCGCGCGCGTGGCCCGCGGTGAGAGTCCATGCCAGGTCCTTCCACATGTCCAATTGTTGGAGCGTGTAGCGCGTACTCTCCGGGAATTTCTGGATCAATTTTTTGGCCAGGGCATTCACCGCCCGGTCAAGCTGCTTGAAAGGAACGACTTGATTTACCAGTCCCCAATTCAGCGCCTGCTCGGCGGTGACCTCGTTACAAGTCAGCAGCATCTCTCTTGCCCGGCGCTCACCGATAACCAGAGGCAGCCATTGGGTTGCCCCTCCGGCATCCACCAAACCCACGCGCGTACCCATTTGCATGAAGCGAACATGGTCCGCCGCGATAGCCAAATCCGCGGCCAGGTTCCAGTCGTTCCCAGCGCCCGCCACCACGCCGTTCAGCCGGGCAATGGTGGGCTTGCCAAGGTGGCGAAACAGATTCATCGCCTCGGCCAGTAAGCCTTGAAACTTCCAGAAATTCCGCGGGCGGCGAAGGAATTCCTGGGAAAACTCCTTGGCATCGCTTCCTGCGCAAAAGGCTTTATCGCCGGCGCCGGTGAGGACAACCACGCTGACGGCATCGTCCATGGCGGCATCGCGAAAGGCTTCGGTCATTTCGCGCAGGGTATCGGACGAGTATGCATTGTAAATTTCAGGACGGTTCAGGGTGACGCGGGCGATTCCGTCCTTCTTCTCATAAAGGATGTCGGCAAAAGCGAATCGCGACGGGGCTTGTCCGGTGTACTCCATGAGTGGTTCAGTTCCTTTCCGTTAACATGATGCTACCACAGCCAATTCACGGGTGGGTAGTCAACGGTGGAACACCGGGGTTTGGCAGGACCTGCGGGATGATGGCAGGGGAGGGAATTTGATGAATCATCCCAAGTATTGGTTTCTCGTTCTGTTCCTGCTCCTGTTTGGTTGTTCCCAAAAGCAGCCGCCTACCCTTACCGCTACCACCAGTTCACCGGTCTATGATGAGAAGGCGGATGCACATCGCGACGTTGCCGTGGCAATTGCCAACGCGGAAGGGAGCCAAAGGAACATTGTGCTGATCTTTGGCGCCAACTGGTGACCCGACTGCCGTGCGTTGGATGCGCAGATGCACAATCCTGAGCTCGCTGCAATTATTGCGAAGAACTTCGTGGTCGTAGAAATTGATCTGGGGCGCGAGGATAAGAACCTCGATTTGGCCGAGAAGTATCATGTCCCCATCAAGCAAGGAATCCCCGCCTTGGCGGTATTGGACCCACGTGGAAACCTTCTATACGCCATGGACCAGGGTCAGTTCGCCCACGCCCGCAATATGAGCTACGCAAGCATCAAGGCGTTCTCTGAGAAGTGGAAGCCAAGCCATTGAGTCATCGGGTCATTTCGTCATCGAATGATGGGGTGTTTGAGTTCTTGAGTCATTGACTGCAATTCCCTCAGTTTTGTATCGCACAATCATTCAATCGCTAAATGACCCGATCACCCGATGTCCCGATGAACTTGACGCTCCTATGCAGGTCCGTTAGACTGACAATTAATCCAACAGAGAGGGGCTGATGAAAAAAGAAACTGTCATTACGGCGGTGATTTTCCTGGCGGTGGGGTTTCTGGCGGGCTACATCACTGACGCTCAGATGAACTGGAACGGCCGTCAGAAGGCCGCGGCGGCTGCGGCGATGCCCTCGGAAATGCCGCCGGCGGGCGCGCCTGCCGCACCCCCCGGGGGAGCGATGACCCCGCAAGGCCTGCCGGAAGGCCACCCTCCGATTGACATCGCAGCGGTCATCAAGGAGACGGAAACTATGGTGGCCCAAAACCCCAAAGACTCCGAACCCCCCTTGAAACTGGCCAATTTTCTTTACGATCAGAAGCGGTACAGCCAAGCCATTGAGTGGTATCAGCGGGCGCTGGCAATTGATCCGAAAAATGTCAATGCCCACACCGATTTGGGCACGGCATTTTTCTACTTGGGAAAGCCCCAGGATGCCCTGCGCGAATATAACAAGTCGCTTGAATTGGATCCCAAACACGAATCGACCATGCTCAATGCCATTGTCGTAAACCTTGAGGGCACTCACGATCTTGCCGCGGCCCAAAAAGCTTGGGACCGCCTGCACAATCAGAACCCCAACCATCCCGCCCTGGCAGGCTTAAAAGAACAGATTGATGCCGCTCGCGCACCCGGCGGTGCGGCGATGCCGCAGTAGATGCGGGGGGCTGGCGAAGTACCCAGAATCCAGTGCTGGCACCTAACACCTGATACCTGACACCTGTTTTCCAGGCATCCCCCCGACGTGAAAGGCCGTCTGACTTAATATGGGAAGTTTTCTTCTCGATGCTCTCGAATTCATCATCCTGGGGCTCTTTCTCAAGGCGATGTTTCAGAACCTCGGGTCATTCTTTGGATCGTCCCGCACTCAGGTGCGGAGGCCGCAGGGCGGACCGCCAATGGCCCCGCCCACTGCGACGCATCGCGGAGAAATGGCTCGCGATCCGGTATGCGGCATGTTTGTCGCTACAGAACTCTCCCAACAACTCAGGCAGGGTACCGATACGGTACACTTCTGCTCGCGTGAGTGCCTGGAAAAATATCAAAAGGATGCCGAACATGCTGCTTCCCGATGAGCTGATGCGGGCGATCTCGTCGAGCGCCGCCCTGCGCCGGCCCGTGCCCTGGCGCGCTTGGGGTTGCCCTCGGCGATATGCGGGGATAGCGGCACTGTTAATGCTGACGCTTGTCGGCGGCACAGTTGCGCAAGGTGCGGGCGGCAAGGTGATGTTGGCCCGCAAGTACCGGACAGGCCTGACCATGGTCTATATCACCAAGGTCAGCACGAATTCGAAAATTGATTCCACCCCCCCGGAACTGAAGAACTTCTTTCCACCCATGCCCACGGATCTGCGCTTGAATCAGCAGAGCACCGTGACGGTGTTAAGAGTGCACCCGGATGGGGCTGCGGATGTTCAGCACCGCTTCGACAAGTTTGAGATTCAGGCGGATCCCGCGTCATTGCCCGAGAATATGCGTGATTCCATAACTCAGGCCGAACAGGAAGTGAGCCAGCGAATCGTGCGCCAGACTCTGACCGCCCATTACGATCATGACGGCAAGTTGGTGGACTTCGACGGCGCTGACACTTTCTTCCGGGATATTGACCCTCCGGTGCGTGAACCCCTATTGCAGATGCTGCGTATGTTCCTGGAGCAAATGGGCTCCCAGTCGCTCTACCCGGGCCATCCCGTAAAAGTGGGCGAGGAGTGGACGCAAAGCCTTGATGCCCAACCGCTCAAGAACTACCCATTTCAGGTGGGTGGAAAAAGCACCTTGCACTATTCCGGCAAAACGCGCTACCAGGGAGTAAAGGCTGCCATCGTGGATTACCACTTCGAAAATGCGCTTACTCCTGCGATGGCGGGGCTCCGCAAGGATGGTGCGCTGCCCCAACTTGAAGCTATGGGGATGCAGTTGGACATCCATATCACCGGGAAGGGGCAAGGCCGGATTCTGGTCGCCCTGGACGACGGTCGGGTGCTGCAGAATCATTCCACCTTGCACCAGACGCTAAGCGCTATAATGAAAGGGAAGGAAGGGTTTACCCCGCCCAGCGGCATGCTCCCCCGGCTCGAAATCCTCTCTGACACTGAAATGGAAGTGGACGGAAACAAACCTTGATTAGCATTAAGATCAAGGACGAAGCGGTTTGAAATCGTTGTTGACAAAGTGTCACGCGTCCCTATAATCGCAAGAGTTTCGCTAAACCCCGAGGTACATAAAGGAAGGAATGAATCAACCCATCAACTCTGCATGGCCGGTTGTTCTCAGTATCGCCGGATTTGATCCCTCAGGTGGCGCCGGCATTGTGGCCGACCTCAAAACCTTTGCTGCGCACAATTGTTACGGCGTTGCCGCCATCACCGCAATGACCGTCCAAAACAGCCAGGGCGTGACGTCCGTCCACCCGGTTGAAACGCCGGTGCTAAGAGAATCCATCCTTTCTCTTCTTGCCGATGGCCGCGTGAAGGCCCTCAAGATTGGCATGCTTGGAAACAAGGCCACCGCCGAGGTCATCTGCGAGATTCTGGAGTTATATCCCGATCTTCCCGCGGTGCTCGACCCCGTAGCGCGCTCCTCCAATGATTTTGACCTGTTGGATGCAGCCGGCCTGGAATTTATCCGGCGGCAATTGCTCTCGCGTGTGGCACTGGTGACGCCCAATATGGCGGAAGCGGCAGCACTGGCGGAAATGCCCGTCGACAGCCTGGATAGCATGAAGGCTGCGGCGCGCAAGTTGGTGGACATGGGGGCGCGCGCCGTGGTGGTGACCGGTGGCCACCTGGACAAGGCTATCGACGTTTTCTTTGATGGAATAACCACCGAGTCTTTTGCCGGTGACCACATTAAGCCGGATAACACGCACGGCACCGGCTGCACTTTTTCCTCCGCAGTAACCGCGAATCTTGCCCTGGGACGACATCTGCGGGATGCCGTGGTGCTGGCTAAGGCGTACGTGGTGGAAGCCATCCGCCAGGCCTTCCCCGTAGGCCCCGGCCGCATTCCGTTGAACCACTTCTACCGTTTGATGCAGACCACCCGTGTCTCTGACCACTCCCCCGCCGTCGCCGAGACTGTGCTCTGACAGGCTGATGAAGAAATGTGTAGCGGCGGCTTTATGCGGCCACCGTGCGTTGAACTCATGGGAGAATTGGCGGGGTAAACCCAAGGCTGTCCAAATTAGCAACCGCTCCCAGTGGACCACGTGGCTCCGCGTTCTGCCATCATGAATTCGCCATCGAAACTAACGATACATTTTCCCTCTCCCCCAAGGGGGCGAGGGAAGAAGTATCCTTGGGTTCGATGTTGAATTCATGTCTGCCAAATCCCGAAGAGCCTATGGTGCAATGCTGAAAACGGTCCAGGGGTAGGCATCCATATCGCGAAGCAGCGGTTTCTCCCACGCAAATCCGGTGTGTTTTTGCAGGTGCTCGTCCGCCTTGAAGTCAAGACCGCAGGCATGCCCTGCCGCCGCGCTGAACGACATGCGTTCCGCCATGGTGGCGTCAGCAACTTTGTTCTGAACGGCGCCCGCTGTGCCGTACGGCGGCTGCCACGGCGGATCGCCGCGGGACGAAAGTTCGATGTGGCCGTCAAGCGCGCGCTCGTCGGCATCCTCTTTCTTTTCGAAGGTATCGTAGTGGTCAGCCAGGAATCGCTGGGCGGCTGCCACATCGATCTTTCCCTTGTACTGTGCCATCAACTGTTCCCACCGGACATGCCGGGCGTTGGCGGAGATTCCCATATCCTTGACGTTGAAATCGGTTTCTTCCCTCACCAGCTTGGGGTTAATGGGAAAGTTCGCCCCCACGAAATAGCCATCCGTTTTGCGCTCCAGAGTGACGTTCTTAAGCCCCAGTTCAAGGCTGGCGATTTCGTTGGTCTTGCGATCGGCCACCAGCCAGGTGTTGGCGTAGCCACCGTTATTCCCAGACTTCATCAAGCGTACGAAGGCATCAATGGAAGCGGCGAATTGCATCGCCTTGCGCGCCCGGACGAATTCCGGAACGCCATTGGGGTTGTAGCCGGAAAAGTGCGAAATGGTGGTTTCTGTAATCATGATTCCGGCGGAGTTAATGCCAAAGTCGTCGGCGCTATGAATGAGGCCGGGGACTCCGTCCATCAGGATGCGCTGGCCGCTTGCGGGCGCGATGTCAAAAATGACAGTCCAACGCGTGCCTTCCAGGTAGCTGGTCCAATTGTTGTGGGCGATGATGACCTTGCCATCCTTCGTGTAGCTGCCCGTGGCAACGAAAGCGCTGCAACGATCCGGCAAAGCCAGCGTGGCAACTCCAGGGGTGCGATGGTGCTGGTCATACTCTTTAACGTAGTAGCCCCATTCGCAAAGGGCATTCAGCGCCACCACATCCCAAATGTCCAGGTTTACCCCTTTGGCCTTTAAACCCGCGGTGATGCCCAGCAGCTCCGATCGGTATTGCGCCTCAATGTGCGGCCACATCATATGTTTGGCTGCATCGCGGAAAAAATCCCAATCCTTCTTTCCGTCATGCGTCATCTCGAGAACGGCGACCTTTTCGACGTCTGCAATCTCCGGGGCCAGAAGGTATCCGTGCTGGAATCCCATGTTGTAAGGTGAGCCCTGCAGGTGTACGAAAATCCAGCCATTCTCGGCAGGCTTGCGGAAGGCTCCCTGCATGACCGCTTCGAGTTTCGCCTCCTGGGAAAACAGTGGCAGAGAGGTTGTCACAAGAGCCAGGCAAGCCAGAAGAAAAACAGTTCGGCGCATTCAAGCCTCCAAGGGAACGTTGAACTCTCGCACCACCGGAATATCTCTGGGTGACGATCGGGGAAGGGATAATTATACACGATGCTTATGAGAGAGCGCCCGATGGGCGTTTGTCCGGGGCAGGCTCTAATCACTTGCAGCGTGGGTGGCCCGCCCGCCCCTCGGCGTTCTCACTTTTATATCGCGCGCCCACTTCGTCCTTTACCCTTTACACTTTACCCTTTAGACTTCACTATGACTTGCGTTCATCAACGGTGGACCTGCGTCTGACACCTGGCACCTGAAATATGATTTCCGTAATCATTCCGACGTTCAACGAGGCAGCCGTCATCGAAGAAACTCTTCGGCGCGCCGCTGCGGCACTGCGTAGTGCGGGCGAGGATTTTGAGCTGGTTGTGGTTGATGACGCCAGCGCTGACGGCACGGCGGAACGGGTGGAAACCCTTGCGCTGGAAATTCCCGTGCGCGTGCTGAGGCGCCCGGGGCGAATGGGGCTGGCCACCGCAGTGCTTGATGGATGGGCCACCGCGCGCGGCGATGTCTGGGGAGTAATCGACGCGGACCTTCAGCATCCTCCCGAAACGCTCACAGCGCTGGCGGCGGCGATTCATCAGGGAGCGGACCTGGCGATCGGTAGCCGTTATGTGCCCGGCGGCGGAACTTCGAGGTGGACGTGGGTGCGCCGCTTTATTTCGCTTGCGGCCACCCACATGGCGGCCACCGTGCTGCCCCTCAAGCTCGCAGCGGTTGGCGACCCTATGTCGGGCCTGTTCATGATTCGATCTTCTGCCCTTCAAGATGCTCATCTAAACCCGCTCGGATATAAGATTCTTTTGGAAGTTATTGCCAAGGCGCATTACAAAAACCTGGTGGAAGTGCCCTACGTCTTTCAGGAACGCGAGCGTGGCGCTTCCAAGCTGGGTACGCGCCAGTATGCGGAGTATCTCCAGCACCTGATGCGGCTGGCTTTGGGAACGGGCCAGTTCTGGGGCTGGGTCCGCTATGGTATGGTAGCGCTTGCCGGCGCTTTGATTGACGTCGCGCTTTTTGCCAACCTGGTTGAGAAATGGGCCTGGGCGCCAGTTGCGGCGCTGCCGGTGGCGATTGAAGTAGCTTTGCTGAGCAACTATGTTTGGAGTGAAATGATCACCTTTCACGGGGATGAGGCTTCCGGGTTCAGGCGTGGTTATCTAAAAAGGCTGTTTCGATATGAATGGATTTGCCTCCCCGGCGCGGCGCTTAATCTCTCTGTAACCATGCTGTGGATTTTGTTCGGCGGACACTTGCTCTTCGCGGCTGCCGCGGGCGTGATCTCCGGCGGCCTCTTCAACCTTGCCGTCAACATCCCCGCCATTTGGAGGACGTGGGGCAGGCAACTTCCGGAACACTAGTACCAATGGTTCTGGCGGAACATTTCGACACGCATTAAAGTACGGCCGGAAGAACCATGGAACAGAAACGTGTGCCGCTCAACACGATTAAGCTATCCGTAGTGGTCACGGTGTTTTCAGAGACCTTCTCCATCAACGAAACCATTGAGGTCCTGCTGGCCCGTGATCGGGGATACATCCAGGAAATCCTTCTCCTCACATCTCCCCGGGCATCTGAAGAAACCTTTTCCATCTGCCGCCAGTGGGAAGCGCGCGAACCCCGGGTGAAGGTGGTGGTGCAGCAGAACAACCCCGGTATCGGCTGGGCCTACCGCGAAGGAATGCAAGCCGCGAAGGGAAATTACGTGGCGCTGATGGCCGCCGACCTGGAAACTGAACCCGCTGCCATAGACCGCATG
>JARLGN010000019.1 GCA_031292775.1 Acidobacteriota bacterium
CTCGGCCGCTTCTTTACCTTCTCGCGGGAAAAGAATTTGCGTGCGCGATTCAGCATCGACACTTCCAATACCTTCAATCCCCCGAATTACAGTGGCGTGTCCACCACGATGAACGCGCAGAATTTTGGCTGGGTGACCAGTGTCGCGTCGATGCGCGCCGTGACCCTTAGTTTGCGGTTTAATTTCTAACGGCAGAAACAACGAGGCAGGCGTGCAGATGAGCGGAGGAAAAACAGGCAGCTGGGCAGGTAGGCAGATCGGCAGAGGGGCGGAAAAATCGCTCTCGCCATCTGCCTATTTGCCCATCTGCCTGCTGCCCCTTCTCGCCATCTGCCTATCTGCCTACCTGCCCAGCGCCGTTCACGCTCAGGTGAAGCCGGCCACGCCAGTTTCCAAAAGCCCGCAACAAGCCTTTATTCTGCGCTCCCAAACCAACCTGGTGTTGGTGGATGTGCGGGTCTATGACAAATCCGGCAAGCCTGTTACAGACTTAAAGCCATCGGATTTTCGCGTTACGGAAGATGGCGTTCAGCAAACCATCTCCGATTTCAGCCTGGAAAATGTGGATAAACTGGCGCAAGCCACTATCGGCCTCAATGAGCAGCCCAAGGTCATCGACCTCCAAAAGCTCCCGCCACAGGTCAATGCCGAGCAGGTGCTCCAGGACCATCGCCTTCTGGTTGTTTTCTTTGACCTGAGTTCCATGCAACCTGACGAGTTGATGCGCGCGCTAAAGGCTTCCAGCGATTTCGTGTCCAACCGCATGACGCCGGCGGACCTGCTCGCCGTCGTCACCTACTCCGCCAGCTTGCGGGTGTTGCAGGATTTCACCAACGACCGCACTTCGCTCAAAAAAGCCCTGCATTCCATCCTGGTCGGAGACCAATCCTCCACCCTGGCCGCGGGCGGGGCCATTGGGGAAGCAGGCGGCACCGACGCCAATGGCATGGAAATTGTGACGCAGGACGTTTCCGACGCCTTCACCCCGGATGAGACCGAGTTCAACATCTTCAATACGGACGAGAAGCTGGCAGCCATCGAATCTCTCGCCACCATGCTTCGCAACGTGCCGGGACGGAAGAGCGTACTCTACTTCTCCAGCGGCATCACCCGCACCGGGCAGGAAAACCAGGCGACGCTGCGGGCAGCCACCGACGCGGCGAATCAAGCCGATGTCTCGCTCTACACCATGGACGCGCGCGGGCTTGCCGCGCTGCCCCCGGGCGGCGATGCCAGCTCCTCCAGCCCGGCCGGCACCGGAATCTATTCCGGCTCCGCCGTCGCGTCGCAGGTTTCCTCGTTGCAGGGCAGCCGCGAGACCTTGGCCTCCCTCGCCAGCGATACCGGCGGAAGAACCTTTTACGATCTGAACGATTTCAGCCCGGCGTTCGATCAAGTTCAGAAAGAGAATTCCAGCTACTACCTGATTGGATATTCACCCGCCAACCCGCACAATGACGGCCGCTTCCGGCACATTCGCGTGGAGGTGGCCCGGCAGGGATTGAAGGTCCAGGCCCGACCCGGGTACTTTGCTCCCAAGAGTTTCCGGCAGTTCACACGGGGGGAAAAGGAGAACCAACTCCAGCAGGTAATGGATTTGGACATGCCTTTTGTGGATTTGCCCTTTGTGGTGGAAACCGCGTACTTCCGCCGCCCTGATAAGAAATTCACCGTCGTGCTGGCCGCCAAGATTCCCGGCTCGCAGGTTGCCTTCATGAAGAAATCCGGAAAGCGCGAAACCGAATTCGATTTTGCCTGGAAGCTCACCGACGCGCAAAATCACGTCGCCGGGGGATTGCGCGATACGCTGCCCGTGCGATTGACCGACGAGACCTATGAAGAAATTATCGGCAGCAATCTTTTCTACGAAGGCGAAATCACCCTGCCCGCCGGAAAGTATAGTTTGAAGGTCGTGGTGCGCGAGAACGAGAGCGGGAAGATCGGAACCTTTGAGGCGCCCGTGGTGGTTACGGACGTTCCTGACGCCGGCATGGGCCTGAGTTCCATTGTGCTCTCAAATGAGGTGAAATCATCGGATGAGCTGGAGCGCGCCCGAGTAAATCGCGACAAGAATTCCCCGTTGCAAGTGGGCGACCGTTCGATTCTGCCCAGTGTGACCCGCGTCTTCCGCACCAACCAGATGCTCACGGTCTACCTGGAATCGTATGCCGGGAAAACCGTGGCACCCACGGGAAACGCCGCACCGCCCTCCGTGGCGCTCGTCTTCTTCCGCCACGGAAGGAAATTTGCGGAAGCCGGGCCCTTCCCCGGAAAGCTGCAGAAATCGTCAGAGCAGAAGGCGACCTACTTTGTGCAGATACCTTTGGAGAAATTCCCCAAAGGAAGTTACACCCTGCAATTGAATGTTCTTGACCCCGCCATCGAGCGCGTGGCTTTTGCGCGCGTCCCCCTGGCCATCGTGCCACCGCCACCGCGCAATTTGCCGCCACCGGCTACAAAATAAGCTGGAGGTAAAACACCCTCAGGCCGGGCGCGCAAAACTGCCCGGGCTGGTCGAAGTGGCTTTCCATTTTGGTGTGCGTTCCTGGCTTGCCTCGGCCAGTGCGCGCCGCACTCCATCGGCATCGAAGTCGGTGGTGTAAACCGGTGTGCCCGGCTGCTGGCGCCAGGATTCATCAAGGCCACCGGCATCAATGGCATCGAATCCGAGTTGGTTCACAAGCCGTATCACGATCTCCTTTGCGTGAGGGTCATCGCCGGCCACGGGCAAGGCTACCCGTCCCGGGCTCCCCGCCGGGCGGCCGCGTTCGTGCAGGTGTTGGGCATAGATGTTGTTAAACGCCTTGACGACCGGCCGACCGAGTTGAGTTGCCACCCATCGACTTTCCGTTATTCCCGCTTCAATGCCCTCAATGCGGCCATCACGCTCCCGCGGGTAGTAGTTGCCCGTGTCGATAACGACAACATCATCGGGTACGCCGGCGAACAAGTCCTTAGGCAGGTTCGGAATCTTCGCTTCCGGGATCGTTACCACAACCAGTTCACCCGCCCGTGCCGCCTCTCGCGCAGTGACGGGCTTTGCTCCGGTTTCTTTGGCGAGATCTACTAGTGATGCAGGCCCTCGCGAGTTGGCGACAAACACCTCATGTCCGAGTTTGGTCAGGCGACGCGTCAGCGTGCCGCCGATTTGCCCTGTACCAATGATGCCAATCTTCATGTCTCCTCCTCTCGGTGGACGCCCCTGAATCAGGGCCAGTGCCACTAACGGTTTAGATGTGAGAACCCGGGCGCTCGTTTCACTGTGACGGTTCCCTGCCCCACAAGTAACCTTTCTGCAGTCGATGCCACCACTGGCAATTTTCGCTTGTTCACTTTGTGTGAAGCTGCCTCCGACCCTAGAACTCCAAAAACCCATTGACAGCCGGGACCTGTTCTTTTACGATTGAAAACGACAATTGAATATCTGATTCAGTAACCCTGAATCTCATCTAGAGTGGTCGAGGGAAGGGCCCGAAGACGCCACGACAACCGCTCCGACAAAAATCGGAGGTCAGGTGCCAATTCCTACCCGGTATGGGGGAGATGAGAGGGGGCCGTTAGACCAGCAATAAAGCCTCTTCCTTCTTCGGAGGAGGTTTCTTAGTTTTTACCTCTTTCCGAACTTCTTGCACTATCCCCCCAACAATTGACCGGCCGTGAAGATGAAACCAGGAGGACATGTGAGTTACGCAATTCATTTGAAATGCCGGGACTGTGAGCGCACTTATCCGCTCGAGCCCCTCGCTGCTTGTCAAGAATGTTGGGCTCCGCTGGAAGTGGTTTACGACTATGGAAACCTCTGGGCTGACCTGCGTCGTGAGGACCTCGCCTCGCGTCCGCCCAATATGTGGCGCTATAAAGAACTGCTGCCGTTGATGAACGAACCCTATGTGGGTCACCAGACAGGATTCACGCCGTTGGTGAAGACCCCACGATTAGCGGCGGCACTCGGCCTTCGCGAACTTTATGTGAAGAATGACTCTGTCAATCACCCCACGCTCTCCTTCAAGGACCGCGTGGTGGCGGTGGCGCTCTCCAAGGCGCACGAGTTCGGGTTCGATACGGTGGGTTGCTCATCCACCGGGAACCTTGCCAACTCGGTGGCCGCACAGGCAGCGGCGGGTGGATTCAAGACTTTCATCTTTGTCCCCGCCGAACTCGAAATGGAAAAGATCATTGCCACCCAGGTATACGGCGCCACGCTGGTGCGCGTGCATGGGAATTATGATCAGGTGAACCGGCTGTGCTCGGAGGTTGCACAGAAGCACTCGTGGGGCATTGTCAATGTGAACCTGCGCTCCTACTACTCGGAAGGCTCCAAGACCGTCGGATACGAAATTGCCGAGCAACTTGGCTGGCGCCTGCCGCAGAATATCGTAGTCCCGATGGCTGGCGGCTC
>JARLGN010000135.1 GCA_031292775.1 Acidobacteriota bacterium
CGCCCTGGTCCAGGCGGCGGAAGGCGTCCATAGCCCGCAGATTCGCAGTACGGGAACGGTGGGCGGAGATCTCTGCCAACGCCCTCGCTGCTGGTACTATCGCGCCGGATTTGGATTACTGGCCGTTTACAAGGGCAAACCGCTGGTTCCGGAGGGGGACAATCGCTACCACGCCATCCTGGGAAATTCCGGGCCGGCATATTTTGTAAGCCCGTCGAGCCTGGCGCCCATCCTGATTGCCTTGGACGCGAAGGTGAAATTCCACGGCCCGCAAGGTGCGCGTGAGCTTTCCGTGCGGGAGTTCTTTGTAAATCCGAAGAGCGATCAGGAGAGCGAACACGCGCTGCGCCCAGGTGAAATTGTCACGGAGATTCTGGTGCCGGATCCGGGGGACGTCAAGATGGCCATCTACGAGGTACGGCAGAAAGAAGCTCTGGATTGGCCGCTCGCCGCGGCTGCCGTGGTCCTGAAGATGGATGGCGGCAGTGTGCAGAGCGCCCGGGTTGTGCTTGGGCATGTCGCGCCGGTGCCCTGGCCCGCACCGGAAGCAGAAGAAGCGCTGAATGGCAAATCGGTGGATGAAGATGTGGCTTGGGAGGCCGGCAAAGCTGCGCTGAACAATGCGACTCCGCTTTCCAAGAACACTTACAAAGTCCAACTGGCCCGTGTGGCGGTGAAACGCGCCATCCTGCGTGCTGCGAAGGGAGAATCCTGATGATCACCGAACCTGTTCGCCAAATTGCCGAGCCCAAGGTCCAGTGCCGCCTGATCCGCTCCAAGTGGATGTTCATTGATGCCGAACCGGACCCCACGGTTCCCCGCTCAGGTAGCAGCATTTGCTGGTGCGTGCATACGCAGAAGTGCATGGGCCCGGACGGCCAGATCGTAACATTGGAGGCTTGCAACGCGGAGCGGCCTTGCTTCGAAGCGCTGTAAGGCAGACTTCTCACGTGGAAGTGGGACGTGCTCCGTCATGACCCGTTTCCCAAGTCCGTCGGGTTGAATCCCCTGACGGAATGGGATAATATGTCCATAGGGCGTTAAACGAAAACTTGCTCTCTGGAGGCCGGGTCATGAGAAAGCTCATTTTCTGTTTTGCTATATGCCTATTTCTACTCTCGGCTTGGGCAGTTCCTGGAAGCGCTGCCCTGAAGGGCGATTACATTGAAGCCCGTAGTTCGGACGTTTTCACCGGCCCCTGCTTTGCGATGTCGGAAGTGAGCTTGACCGGCCAGGAAGCCATTTTGGCCTGGAAAGTTCAGGAGGGCGACTGGAAAGGTGTCTCCCTGAACGGATTGAGCGTGGTGGCCGTGGTCAGGGCCAACGCCACGCTAGGCGATCCTTACCACAACCCGTATCCTGCGCGATCCGTCCTGATTGTGGATTCCCGCGCGACCAGCCAGCAGCGCATAGCCCTCGCCGCGTTTGCCGCATCCATGGCGGGCGATCTGCTGGACCACGTGGTGCGGGTTGAGACGGCGCCCATCCAAATAACGGTGGAACATGGCGATCATCACGGTGCGGCGAAGTTGGTGGCAGGAAAGTTCGCCCAAATTGAAACGCGCAGTCTTTGCCAGGGTGATCATCTGTGCGGGAACGAGTCGGTGTTTTACCCGCCGCTCGTCAGCCTTGTTCATTCCATGCCGGCCTTCACGCTTGACAGTTCCTATTCCGGGCAGGGCCTGGGTGAAGTATGGAAGAACGTGGACAAGCGCAGCGCCTTTGTGGGCAGCTTCTAGATCACTCGCGATTCATCCATGCAGTTATTGAGACGGGAAACTTCCCCAAAGGGAGTTTCCCGTTTCGCGTTTTTGACATCTAATAAGGGGGAATCATAGGTTATGGAGGGCTTGTCAATGAAACTACACCGCGTACTCGGACTGGTTGTAATAATTCAACTCGTTGCGGTTGTGAGCATGTTCGGCCAGGGTAATTACAAGACTGAAGCCATTGGTGCTGCACCGGCGGAAGTTCCGGCACCCATTCTAAGCACCCTTGATACGAAGGGGGCTAAAGTAACCGACGATAAGGGCGCCACGATTTGCGAAGTCTGGTTGCGCAAAGAACTCCCCACAAATTCGAGCCCCAACACTTCGTCGGACGTGCTTTACGGCACGCTGCCCGAAGGTGCGTTGGTGGGTGTGCTGCACTTTCCCAATGCGACGACCGATTTTCGCAGCCAGGCCATCAAGGCCGGATATTACACTCTGCGCTACGCTCTCATCCCCCAGGACGGAAACCATATGGGCGTAAATCCTTCGCGCGACGCCTTCGTTCTGGCGCCGGTCGCTGCCGACACAGACCCTGACAAGGTTTTGAAATTCGAAGAGCTTGCCAAACTGAGCCAGCAGGCTTCCGGCACCCCCCATCCCGGATTCCTGGTGGGCGCACCGGTCAGTGGCACCAACTTCCCCTCCATCAGCAAGGATGACGCGGGTAATTGGGATCTGCAAATCAACGGACACGGCAAAGCCGGAGACCTGCCCCTGGCCCTTACCGTGGTAGGTCATTGGCAGGGGTGAGGACATTTTGGATTTTGGATTTGAGATTAGGGCTCTTGCAGCGATCTACAACCGCCTCTACGTCGACTTCAATCGTATGAATTCAACGTCAACCATTCGACCGCGATGGATTCAACCGTGGATATGCGCGTGGGCACTCGCTTCCCTTCTGGCCGCAAGCCTGTTGGCCGCGCAGACCAAGCCGCTGACCGTGCTGGAAGGTAAACTGATATCTACCCCAGGAGGCTGCCCGCTGCTCAAGACGAATGGCCGGGAGCAGCCCCTTTCGGCCGATACTCCTCACCTTCTCCACACCCTGCAGGACAGCAAGAACCTCAATGGGCGCGAAGTTCGACTGGAAGGAATTTCGCAGCCCGACGGCAGCTTTGAGGTCCATTGGCTCTATACCATCAAAAATGGGAAGCTCTTTAAGGTGCGGTATTTCTGCGCCACCTGTAACATCGTGGCTTTGGAGCCGGGACCCTGCGTCTGCTGCCAGCAACCCACGGAATTCCAGGAAATCCCCAAAGATTGAGGGATTGAGTCATAAGTTCATCGGGCCATTGAGTCATCTGTTCCAATTAATGCTTCGTTTTTTTGAATGACCCTCTGCCTCGATGGCCCGTTCACTCAAGGGTTCAGTTGACACCCGTCGCCACCGGATGTTACAAAAGGAGTATCGCTGTTTTTGGTGTGACACGCCGATATGGTGGGTGTAGCTCAGCTGGTAGAGCGCCAGACTGTGGATCTGGACGTCGCGGGTTCGAACCCCGTCACCCACCCCATGATTTCCAATCACTTGCAGACAATTTACGCATAAGTACGCGTTTCCGGGTTGCGCATGGGTTGAGTTTTTGTCAAACCTCGCTGGCTGCAACGCCCCGGATTTCACCACAGAGTGCTTGCCCGCCCGTAGGCGGGTCCATAGGCCACAAAGGTCGCGGAGATCGAACAGAGAAAATCTGCACGTCAATAATCAAGAAACATGGATTTCCACATGCGCCAACTGGGGTGCTTTTCTCTGCATACTCTGTGCTCTCGGTAGTGAATCTTTTCTTTGCAGCGCTGGAAGAGGTGGACCAACCCACGGAAGTGGACCACCCCTGCAAATCCACCGGTAGCAAGACTATAACTCGGGCTTCCGTAGCACCGCGCCCGTGTCCGCGCTGGTCACAGCAGAGGCGTACCGGGCAAGATATCCGTAATCAATCTTCGGCTGTGGCCGTTTCCACCCGGCCTTCCGTTCTTCCAGTTCCTCGTCGGAAACGAGCAGGCTGATTCTTCGAGCCGGGATGTCAATCTCAATTATGTCCCCAGGCTGGACGAGAGCGATGGGGCCGCCCGCAGCCGCTTCGGGCGACACATGACCGACGCAGCCGCCTCGGGTCGCGCCGCTGAACCGGCCGTCGGTGATGAGTGCCACGGAATCGCCCAACCCGCGTCCGGAAATGGCCGACGTGGGCGCCAGCATCTCCTGCATTCCAGGTCCACCCCTAGCGCCTTCGTAGCGGATAACCACCAAGTCCCCCGCTTTCACCTTTCCATAACTGATGCCTTCGTATGCGTCATCCTGGGATTCGAAGATGACCGCAGGACCTTGGAATTGCATCATCGTGGGCGCCACTCCCGCTGCCTTGATAACTGCCCCGTTCGGGGCCAGATTGCCGAATAGAATCGCTAACCGACCTTTGTTGGAATAGGCGCGATCGATCGGCCGGATCACCTCCGGGTCTTTCACCTCCGCATCGGCGATATTTTCACCCAGCGTCTTCCCCGTCACCGTGATGCAGTCAAGGTTGAGGGTTCCAGGCTTCTTTGAAATCGTCTTGAGAATGGCCGAAATTCCCCCCGCGCGGTCAACGTCTTCCATATGATGGATGCCGCTGGGCGCGACTTTGCACACGTGCGGCACGCGCTCCGCCACCTCGTTCAGATGCCGCAGGTCAAACGGCGCGCCGGCTTCAACCGCTAACGCCAGCGTGTGAAGAACGGTGTTGGTTGATCCGCCCATGGCCATGTCCAGCGCAAAAGCATTATCAAATGCCTCGGGAGTCAGAATATCCCGTGGCCGGAGGTTCCTTCTCACCAATTCGACGATCGCCTTGCCGGCGGCCTCAAACAACGCGTCCCGCCCCGGATCCGTCGCCAGGATCGTTCCATTCCCGGGCAATGCAAGCCCCAGTGCTTCCGCCAGGCAGTTCATTGAGTTCGCCGTAAACATGCCCGAGCACGATCCGCAGGTCGGGCAGGCATTTTGCTCGAGAGTCAATAACTGCTCTGCTGAAATCTTCCCCGCGGCGTGCGCTCCGACACCCTCAAACACACTGTTTAGATCAAGCACGGCCCCCGTCTTCGGGTTCACGCCTGCTTTCATGGGACCGCCGGAAACAAACACGGTGGGAATATTCACTCGCGCCGCCGCCATCATCATGCCCGGCACAATCTTGTCGCAGTTGGGAATGCACACCATGCCGTCGAAACAGTGCGCGCGCAGCATCGTCTCGACGCAATCCGCAATCAACTCGCGGCTGGCAAGCGAATATTTCATTCCGTTGTGGCCCATGGCGATGCCGTCATCCACACCGATGGTGTTGAATTCAAATGGCACACCTCCTGCCCTTCGAATCGCTTCCCGCACCTTGCGGCCCACAACGTCCAGATGCGCGTGCCCGGGGATAATCTGAACAAAGGAGTTCGCCACAGCAATAAATGGCTTGTCAAAGTCCGATTCGGATTGAATAACTCCCGTCGCCCGCAACAAAGACCGATGCGGCGCCCTGACGCTTCCCTTTTTGATCATGTCTGAAATAGCCATTTCTGCTAGCTCCTTTCTTAACTCCACGTGTGTAATTTCGAGATATCCGACTTGATGAAGGCATCCGCCCGAAACACAACTTCTTTGCCCCTTTTCTCGTGCCGCTCGATCTCCGCAGGAGAACTTCTGCCCAATTCTTAACACTATCACATTGCCAGGCCGCAACTTCGCCACCAGGCAGTTTCCGTGACGGTTGAACACAAACAGCGGGTGGCAGCAGGTCGACCCGCAATACCCATTGTAAGCGCTCTGTTCCCACTCTCCATAAACCGGACTTTCACTGCAGTCCATGTCGAGTATCACGCGGGGTTGGGCGCCCAGACCTTCCGCTTGGGGCCGCCAGTTTTCAGTTGAGCGTCGACAAGTCGGCCAAGTTCTCCCGCGCCAGCAAGTCCGTCTTGAACCCATGCAGCGCAAAGGCAGGCTGGCACGAACGCCCCGCGTGTCATTTGTGGGATGGACTTCCCGACCCGGAATGCGAGTCCTGCGTTCCCCATCTCTATAACTCCAATGGATTGAATGTCGGGCTGACGATTCCCCCGCGCTCGACCACCCCGTGTGTTTCCGCAATTCATTCGACTGGGACTGCCTTACATACTGCCAAAGTTTTTCTGTTACCTCTTCCCACCAATTGCATTTATGTGGATGAGGATGAAGAAGATTCGGAAATTCATAGTGAGGCAGTTTAATGGTACGCACGAATTTAACCCGAACGTTCGTGGCAATTATTTGCTCTTCCCTGCTGGCTAGCGCCCGGTCACCTGCACCGACGCCACAGAACGTGACGCTTCAGGAGGCCGTGCGAGTGGCGCTGGAAAAGAACCCCGCGGTGCAGGCCGCGGTTGCCTACTCCCAGGCGGTGCATGAGGGAATTGCCGAAGCCAAGGCGGCGCGACTGCCCCGCGTGGATTTTTCCGAAGGTTTTACGCGTGGCAACAATCCCGTATACGTTTTCGGCGGATTGCTGACCGAGCGGCAATTTACGCCAAGCGATTTCGGCCTGAACTTTCTCAACACTCCCCCGCCCCTGGATATTTTCCGCACGCAGGTCACCGCGGCGCTGTCCTTGTACGACGCCGGCCAGACCGGCCGCCGGATCAAGGACGCAAAACTGAGCGCACAAGGCGCGGGCGAGAATGGCAAGCGCACAACACAGGAAGTGATTTTCAGTGTCGTGAAAGCCTACACGGATGAACTGCTGGCGCGGGAGAACGTGCGGGTGGCGGAAGCAGCCGTAAAATCAGCCAAGTCAGACGTCGAGCGCGCCCAGGCACGGCAGGAGGAAGGCCAGGCGGTGCCTTCCGACCTCCTGAGCGCTAAGGTCCAACTGGCCCAGGCTCAGCAGGACTTGTTACAGGCAAACAACGCCGTCGACCTTGCCCATGCCGCGCTCAATGTGGCCATGGGGTTGCCGGAGGATACCGCGACCACCATTGAGCCGGGACTAAAGGAATCGAGCTATGATGCCGGCACCCTTTCCGAACGTCAGCAGCTTGCGCTGAAGAATCGGCCGGACCTTCGCGAAGCAGGCTTGGGGGTTGAGCACTCCGCCAATGCCCAACGCATGGCGCGCGCGGAGTTTTTACCCAAGGTGAACGTCTTCAGTTCATGGGAAGAGGATAACCAGACGTTTGCAACGCGAGGTGGCAACAACTGGGCGGCAGGGGTCAGTGTGAACTTCAACATCTTCGATGGCGGAGCGAACCGGGCTCGTCTGGCGGCCGCACGTTATCGGCAAAGCCAGGCGCAGGCGCAGGCCGCGCAAATGGCTGCCGCTGTCAAGCTCCAGGTGCGCGAAGCGTACCTGAACCTTACAACGGCACAGCAACGCGTGGAAGTCTCCCGACAGTCGCAGTCACAAGCAGAAGAAAGCTTGCGCATCACCCAGAATCGCTATGAGGCGGGCCTGGCAACCATCACGGACTTGTTGCAAGTCGAAACCGCGCACACCAGCGCCCAGAAGAATTACCTGAACGCCCTGTTCGATTACCGTCTCAGCTACGCCGCGTTGGAATTGGCGACAGGCGAGCTTGCGCCGGATTCACCGGCAGTCAGGGAACAGTGACGAGCAGGCGAAACTCGAAAATCGAAACTAGAAATTCGAATCTCGCCGCGATTTTCGACTTTCAATTTTCGAGTTTCGGAACTTGCCGTACCAAAGGACGAACTGCCTATGTATCGAAAGAATATCCGTTCCGCACTTCTCATTGGCATCGCCGCGGGGTTGCTTGCCGCTTGCAGTTCCAATGAAAAGCATCCGGCAGAACCAGGGCCGGTAATTACCGGAGTGCAGACTGAAGTTGTGCATCTGGAATCCGCTCCCCTGCTTTACCAGGCGGTCGGCACCATCCACTCTGACAACACCGCCATCCTGGCGGCGCAACTCGGTGGCACCGTCCGCGAGATGCGCGTGCAGGCCGGCGACCACGTGAAGCGCGGCCAATTACTCGCCTTGCTCGATGACCGCGGCGCCCGGGCGCAGGTGGAAGGGGCGGAGGCAGGTGTGAACGAAGCAGCCCAGGGAGAGGCGGAAGTGGAGCAGGCGCTCAAGGCCGCAACCGCCGACCGGCAGTTTGCGGAAGCGACCTTTAATCGGTACAAGGCATTACTCGCCAAGAACTCGCTGAGCCGCCAGGAATATGATGGAGCAGAGGCGCGCTACCTGTCGGCGCTGGCCAACGAACGCTCGGTGGAAGCCAGGAAGCAGCAGATCATGGCTCGCCAGCAACAGGCCCGCTCACATCAGGATTCCGCGCAAACCTTCCTCAGTTACACGCGCATCGTTTCGCCCCTCGATGGCATCGTTACCGCAAAATCCGTGGACCTCGGGACGGTAGTTATGCCGGGCACGCCGTTGTTGACGGTGGAAGACACGGTGCGCTATCGCCTGGAAGCGAGTCTTCCGGAGGAGTACCTCCCCAACGCCAACCCCGGCGATGGCGTTACGGTCTCGACCGGCCACGGCAAATTCGAAGGGCGCGTTACCGAAGTCGTTCCCGTGGCAGACACCACCAGCCATACATTCCTGGTGAAGGTTGATCTTCCCCCTGATTGCCAATGCCGCTCCGGAGAATACGGCCAGGCGAGCTTTCCCATTGGCGAGGCAAAGCAACTGACGGTGCCTAGCTCAGCGGTAGTGGACCATGGCGAGTTGCAAGGGCTCTTCGTGGTCACACCTGATGGCCTGGTGGAATACCGGCTGGTAAAAGCAGGAAAGAGCTTCGGGAACCGCATGGAAGTCCTCTCCGGTCTCGCCGCAGGGGAGAAGATTGCCATCTCCCAGATCGATCGCTTGCGTGATGGCGCGCGCGTGGAGGGCCTATGAGCACGCGCCAACTCGGTTTTGCCGGGCGCATCGCCCACTACTTTATCAACTCCAAGCTCACACCGCTGATCATGGTGTTCTCGATCCTATTGGGCGCGTTCGCCGTGCTCAAAACACCCCGCGAGGAAGAGCCGCAAATCGTCGTTCCGATGATGGACGTTTTCGTCGAGATGCCCGGTTCGACCGCGCAGGAAGTGGAGCAGCGCGTCACGACCCCAATGGAAAAGCTCATCTGGGAGATTCCTGGCGTCGAGTATGTCTATTCCACCACGAAGCCGGGAATGAGCATGGCCATTGTGCGCTTCAAGGTGGGCGAAAAAGAGGAAGACTCCATCATCAAGCTCTACAACAAACTCTATTCGCACTTCGACCTGATTCCCCCTGGGGCCTCGAAGCCGATCATCAAGCCTCGCTCGATCGACGACGTTCCCATCCTGGCGCTCACATTCTGGAGCAACCGCTACGATAGCTATACGCTGCGCCGGGTGGCAAGCGAAGTCGATCGTGAGATTGAGAGCATCGATGACGTTTCCGAGACGCAGATGATCGGCGGCGAACGCCGGCAGATTCGCGTGATACTGGACCCCACCAAAATGGCCGGTTACGGGGTGGCGCCCGCCGCGCTCATGGGCACCATTGACAGGGCCAACCAGCGCCTTCAGGTTGGAGAGTTCGCCGCGGCTAATCAAGAGTACAACATTGAAACCGGTGATTTCCTGCGCAACGCTGATGATGTGGGGCGCGTGGTGGTGGGCGTTTCCGCCGGCCACCCCGTCTATCTGCGCGACGTGGCCGAGATTCGCGACGGCCCCGAGGAACCCGCCAACTATGTGCTGTTTGGCACGGGCGCCGGGGCTCGCAAGGGGAAAGTTGATTTAACCTCAGCCCCTCTCCCCCAAGGGAGCGAGGGGGAAGTTAATCACACATTGAATTCCAGCCCCATGGGAGAGGCGCCCGCAGTTACGCTCACTATTTCCAAGCGCAAAGGCCAGAACGCCGTGACCGTGGCTGAGCGTGCCTTGGAAAAAGTCCAAAGTCTGAAAGGGAATATCATTCCGGCCGGAGTGGAGGTCACCGTCACGCGGAATTACGGTGCGACAGCACAGGAAAAATCGAACGAATTGTTGAAGCACCTGCTGCTGGCAACTCTCTCCGTAACATTGCTGATCGCCCTGGCGCTCGGCTGGCGATCGTCGATGGTGGTGCTCGCAGCCGTGCCGGTCACCCTGGCGCTGACGTTGTTCATCTACTTCATTTATGGTTACACGCTGAACCGCGTCACCCTGTTCGCCCTGATCTTCTCCATCGGCATCCTAGTGGACGACGCCATTGTGGTGGTGGAGAACATCACCCGGCACTTCCACCTCCCGGAAAATAAAGGGCGCCCGCTAGCGGACGTCGCCGTGGAGGCGGTGGATGAAGTCGGCAATCCCACCACGCTTGCCACCTGGACCGTCATTGCCGCCATCCTGCCCATGGCGTTTGTAGGCGGACTGATGGGTCCTTACATGCGGCCCATTCCCATTGGCGCGTCCCTTGCCATGGTGTTCTCGCTCTTCATTGCCTTTGTGATTTCTCCCTGGGCGGCGCTGCGCATGCTCGCGAACGCCAAAGCCGGTCACGGGGAAAGCGCTGAGGGGCAGGAGGGCTGGACAACCCGCGTTTACCGGCGGCTGATGATGCCCCTGCTCCTTGACGCCCGCAAGCGCACCGTGTTCCTGGTGGGCGTCGTGCTCCTCTTGCTGCTGGTGTTCACCCTCCCACTTCTTAAGATCGTCCGCGTAAAAATGCTCCCCTTCGACAACAAGAGCGAGTTCCAGGTGATCATCGACATGCCGGAAGGAACAACCCTGGAGCAGACGGCGCGCGTCGCTCGCGAGGTGGCTCGCCGCGTGGCCGAGGAACCGGAGGTGGTCAATTACCAGGTGTACGCGGGCACGGCCAGTCCTTATAACTTCAATGGACTGGTGCGACACTACTTCTTGCGGCAAGGGGCGAACGAGGCGGACATCCAAGTGAACTTGCTTCCCAAAGACGATCGCTCCGCGCAAAGCCACGATATCTCGAAGCGCGTGCGCGAGGCCATTGTGCCGATCGGTGAAAAATACGGCGCCAAGCTGAAAGTGGCGGAAATCCCTCCCGGCCCGCCGGTGTACCAGACGCTGGTGGCGGAAGTTTACGGGCCTGATTACAGCCAGCAGATTGACGTCGCCAGGCAGATTCGCGACGAATTCAAGAAGACTCCGGGCGTGGTGGACGTCGATTGGACCGTGGAGGCCCCTGAGCCGCAATATCGCCTGGTGGTGGATAAGGAAAAAGCGGCGCTGGCGGGTGTTTCCGCCGACCAGATCGCGCAAACGTTGCGCCTGGCGGTGAGCGGCGCGGTGGTTGGCCTGGCGCATCAGCCGAAAGAGAAAGAAGACGTCGATATCGTGCTGGAAGTCCCTCGGGCCGACCGCAGCAGCCTGGCCGGACTCGGCGCAATTCGCGTGGCATCGGCCTCGGGAGCGCTCGTGCCGATCAGCGAATTGACCCATGTTGAGACCGGGGTCATCGAAACCTCGATTTATCACAAGAATCTCAAGCGCGTCGTGTACGTCTCGGGCGATGTGGCGGGACGCGAGGAGAGCCCTGCGTATGCGATCATCAGCCTTTCGAAATCGCTGGAAAAGATTCATGGCCCGGGTGGCTACTCCATTGAGCGCTATGCCACGCACTTACCGTTCCTCACGGACAAGGTAAGTATGAAGTGGGACGGCGAGTGGCAAATAACCTACGAAGTCTTCCGCGACCTGGGCTTCGCGTTCGCCGTCGTTCTGGTGTTGATCTACGTCATCGTGGTGGCGTGGTTCCAATCCTTCCGCATACCGCTGGTGATTATGGCGCCGATCCCGCTCACACTCATCGGAATCATCCCCGCGCACGCCATGATGGGAGCGTTCCTGACGGCCACCACCATCATCGGCTTCATCGCTGGTGCGGGAATCATCGTGCGGAATTCCATTATTTTGGTAGACTTCATCCAACTGCGGCGTCAACAGGGGATGCCGCTGGCAGAAGCCGTGGTGGACGCCGGCGCCGTCCGCTTCCGGCCCATGCTGTTGACGGCGGCAGCAGTGGTGGCCGGAGCCTTCGTCATCCTCTTTGATCCCATCTTTCAGGGCCTCGCGATTTCGCTGATGGCCGGTGAAGTGGCATCGACATTTCTTTCGCGCCTGGCCGTGCCGGTGCTCTTTTACCTGAACGCTCGGAACGAGGAGGAGACGTCTGCCCGCGAAAGCGCGGCGTCGTAACCAGGATGAAATTGGAAACTGGAAACCAGTTGAGTGTGGTCTGCCCTTTGACTTCGAAGTATGTGCCGCTTGTGTGAGATTCAAAAACGGCGGCGAGTTTCGAGTTTCCAGGTTCGATTTTCGAATTTCTATCTTTGACCGGGAGGAACTTCCATGGACGTGAATCGGTTTTTACGAATGTTTGCAGGAGCTTTTGTTCTGGCTTCCCTGGCCCTCGGCTATTGGGTCAGCCCAAAGTGGTACCTCTTCACCGCTTTCGTGGGAGTGAATCTGTTCCAGTCGGCCTTTACAAACTGGTGCCCCATGATGACCTTCCTGCGCAAATTGGGCGTGAAGCCGTAAGACAGTGACAAGTAAGGAAATTGGCATCAGCCGAAGCCGCGTAGCGGCGGTGTCATGTAGCCCATGGCGAGCCAGCCGTGGGTGGCGCGTCCCCCCCAAAAAAGGTTCATTCAGCCTCGTAGGGGCGGCGTCGGGCCAATCGGACATCGCCCCTACGGAGTTCAAAATATAATCTGTGCGGCGCATGTAGCCCACGGATGGCTCGCCGTGGGCTACATGACCACGCCCATTTTGCGGGCTTTTCGCGGATTTCAAGGTTATCTTAACGCTTACGGGGCTCGGGGGTGACGCGGGCACGTTAGGCCCAGTCAGCTTAAGTGAACAGTATTGCGGTTAGATCTCATATTTCTTGGCGTAATGGCGGAAGGAACGGTAGGACATTTTAAGTAGTTCGGCGGCGCGCCGGCGCACTCCTCCGGCGGCTTGCAATGCGGCTTGCAGATACTGCTTTTCCACCAGCGAAACACGGCCTTCAAAGTCCACGCCTTCCGTGGGAATCTGAACTTCCTGTGGACCGGTCGGAGCGATGCCCGTAACCGATTCGGGAAGGTGGGCCAACCTCACTATGCCCTCGCGGCCATCGCTGACGGCCACCGCATGCTCGACGGCATTTTCCAGTTCGCGCACATTCCCGGGCCAACTCCAACGGCGGATGGAATTGAGTGCGTCGGGGTCAAAATCACTTATCGGCTTCCCCATCTGCAAGGCAAACTTGTGAAGAAAGTGGCGTGCCAGGGGCTCAACATCGTCGCTGCGTTCGCGCAGGGGGGGAACGTGAATAGGAATCACGCTGACGCGGTAATAAAAATCTTCTCGGAACTGGCCGCTCGCCACCATCTTCTTCAAGTCTCGGTTGGTGGAGGCAATCAAACGCACATCAACAGGCACATCCATAGACCCACCGAGGGGGCGGACATACCGTTCCTGTAGAACTCGCAGCAGCTTGACTTGCATGCCAGGGCTGGTTTCACCAATTTCGTCGAGAAAAAGAGTCCCCCCATTGGCCGATTCAATAATCCCCTTGCGGTTGCCATCGGCGCCTGTAAATGCGCCCTTGATATATCCAAACAGCTCGCTTTCGAGCAAGGTTTCAGGGAATGCCCCGCAGTTGATCGACACGAACGGCTTTTCCCGGCGGAGGCTGGCCTCATGGATGGCGCGGGCCACCAACTCTTTGCCCGTGCCGCTTTCACCGGTAATCAGGACGGTGCTGGTGGTCGGCGCCACGGTTCGCACCATTTCCAGAATGGATTCAATGGGCCGGCTGCGCCCCACGATGTTTTGCGCGGCGAAAATTCGCAAAAGTTCGCGGCGCAAGCGGAGGTTCTCTTCGCGTAGCGCCAACTCCTCCAGCGCCCGGTCAACCGTCAGACTAAGTTCCTCAACCAGCGTGTCGGTCTTGACAACGTAGCGGTAAGCTCCGAGGTTTAAGGCCTCGATGGCGGTGGACATTGTGGGCACAGCGGTAATCAGGATAAACGCGGCCGGAATGTGGGTCTCGTGCGCGTACTGCAGCAATTCGATACCGGTCAGGCCAGGCATCCGGATATCAGAGATGATCAGATCGTAAACCTGGGATTCAATCTTCTTCTTGGCAGCCTGGCTATTGGAGACCGTCTCCACCAGATGGCCCTTTTTGCGAAAACTGATTTCCAAAAGCTGGCAAATGGATTTTTCGTCGTCAATAATCAGCAGTCGCGCCATTCAATAGTCCTCATCGGAAGAATTCATCGGGAATCTCTCAGGGCATGGGCCGTTCCCGCTTTGGCAAGCAGGGAGGGCAGCGGTTCGCGGGGCAGGTCAATCAGGAATCGCGCCCCCTTTCCCGGTTGGGAATCCACCTTGATTGACCCCTGATGTCCCTGGACAACCTGGTAGACCAGGGCCAATCCCAAACCGGTCCCTTCACTAAAGCCGGACTGAAACGGTTCAAAGACTTTTTCCATCTGGACACCCGTGAAGCCTACACCGGTGTCACCCAATGTCACCCGAACCCGATTCCCCGCTTCCTCAACCTGGACGGTCAGCGTTCCCCCCGAGGGCATGGCTTTCAGGGAGTTATCGCAGATATTCCAAAAAACCTGCCGGAGCTTGTCAGCATCAGCCAAAATCGTCACCGGGCGACGCGGAAACTTGCGTTCAATTTGGATCTGTGGGCCAAACAGGGGGTGATGTTCCAACAACAGAAGCGTTTCAGTTAGCAGCGTCACCACATCCACGCTCTGAAATTCAAAGCGCAGGTCGCGGGAGTAAAGCAGGAAATCGGAAACCAATTTATTCAGCCGTTCCGACTCCCGGCTGACTATGGTGATCAGCTTTGATTGGTCGTCATCAAGTTCGCTGATCGATTGCAACAACTTCACCGATCCGGCGATGGACGCCAGAGGATTGCGGATTTCGTGCGCAATACCGGCGGCCATGCGGCCTAGTGTCGCCATGCGGTCCTTGGTACGGTATTCCGCATCGCGCCGTTTTTCTTCGGTAAGATCCTGAAAGCTATAAACGTGCCCCACCACCCCGACGGCTGGCACCTGCAGCGGCGACGAGGAGACCCCCAAAATGCGGTTATCCCTTTCCGGGTGAATATAGGCTATTTCCTGCCGGGCCAGGAGGGAGACTCTTTCCGGGGTGGAAGGAATGTCATCTGCCAAACCGGGAAATATGGCATCAATGTGGCTTCCTCGCAGTTCGTCCATCCTCTGGCCCAGGATCTCAGCACCGGCGGGATTGAGTTCCGTGATGGCGCCGTTCAAGTCGGTACTTAACAGACCTTCACGCATGCTCTGAATGATGTTTTCATTCTTGGCCTGCAGGTTTGCCACCTGGCCGCTTTTGTCACGCAATTCGCGGCCGGCCTTGCGCAAGCTTTCCGCCAGGTAACTGGAAAGGTAGGCGACCGCGAAAAAACCAAACAGGCTCGCGCTGATTTTCACTTGCAGCGTCTTCAGATCGGGCGCGAGAGTGGAGGTGGTTGTAAGGGATTGCAGCGCCGGGTATTTCTCCACAAGCTCAGGGTAGATCGTCGGCAGGTAGGCGAGTTCGATCATTGCCCCCATGCACACAAAACTGACCGCCGCCACAAGAAACGCCCGCCCCCGGGGAAGGAGAATGCTGGCCATGATGATCGCCAGCAGGTAGAGCGAAAAGTAGTTGCTCTCCAGGTCCCCGGTAACATGCAGAATGGCGGTAATGATGACGATGTCGATGTATATCTGGAGATAGGCTTGCAGCAGATAGTCGTGGCTGATTTGATTGTACATCAGGAAGAACAGGCCAAGAATCAACCAGAGAATGACCGCCATCCCCAGGTATCGGATCGAGGTGGCATTGGCAGGGTTAGGGGCGAGTTGCCGGATGGAATAGTCGATTGCAAATACAAAAATGATGATGACGAAGCGGATCTTTATGACCCAGGGGAGCCAATCCTTGATTTCATCAGTGAAAATCATAATCCTACCGGATGCAAGGTGTTGAGGGCTCAGGGGCCGGGTCTGGGGGCTAGGCGATGGGGGCTGAGCTTTGTTGACCACTGAAGGAGCAAGGGTAACGAGCAAAGGATAAAAGGCTTCCGTTCTTATCCCTTACACATTACCCTTTACCCTTTTTCCCTAGCCTGCCAGTTTTCCGATCAAGCTGAACAGCGGCAGGTACATGGAAATAACGACGCCGCCGACGACCACGCCCAGGATGAGAATGATCATCGGCTCCATTGCGGTCAACAAGTCGCCTACGGCGGCGTCCACTTCATCCTCGTAGAAGTCCGCCACCTTACCCAGCATGGAATCCAAGGCGCCGGTCTGCTCGCCCACGCCGATCATTTGCGTGACCATGTTGGGGAAAACACCGGTTTCACGCAGGGGATCCACGATGGTACGGCCGGTCTCAATGGCCTTGCGAACCGTCAGGATCGCTTCTTCAATAACCGCGTTACCGGAGGTTCGGGCGGTGATATCCATGGCTTCCAGCATGGGAACACCGCTGGTGATCAGCGTGCCAAGGGTGCGGGTAAAGCGTGCCACGCCGATCTTTCTCATCAGGTTTCCGAGCAGCGGGAGCTTCAGGATGATCTTGTCAATCATCATCCGCCCGGAGGGAGTTTCGTAATATTTCTTCAGGCCATAAATTCCCAGGGCGCCCACAATGATCATCGGCACTGCGAACATGCCAATGGCATTGCTGAGCCCAATCACAATACGCGTGGGAAGCGGCAAGTCCACGCCCAGCCCGGCAAACAAGGTGGCAAAGATGGGAACGACTTTCCAAAGGAGGAGGAAGATAACGCCGCCGGCGATGGCCACCACCGCGATGGGGTAAATCAGAGCGGACTGCACGGCGCGCTTGAGTTTGACCGCTTTCTCAATATAACCCGAGAGGCGTTGCAAGATGGTGTCGAGAATACCGCCGGTTTCACCCGCCTCCACCATGTTGCAGTAAAGAGGATCCCATATCTTGGGGTACAAACGCAGACCGTTGGCCAGAGTGGAACCCGCCTCCACGGACGCTCGCACCTCTGACAGGGCTTTGGCAAAGGCCTTGTTCTCCTGCTGGCCCCCGAGAATTTCCAGGCACTGCACCAGGGGCAAGCCGGCATCAATCATGACGGAGAACTGCCGGGTAAAAATGGCCAGTTCCTTGGGTGAGACCTTTCCGGCAACTTTCGGCTTGGGGATGGCAATTTCTTTGCCTTTTTCTACAATGCGTGTGGGGGTCAGACTCTCGCGGCGTAGAATCGCATCCAGCGCCTCACGATTGTTGGCCGAGCGCCGCCCCACCACCGTCTCACCGTTGCGTCCTGTGGCTCGATATTCATATTCGGGCATCGTTTCACCTCAAACAATTTCGCTTCACTTCTGCCTCGCCGTCCCGCCTTTCCCGGCTCTGCGGCCGGGTCAAAAGCGAAATCATCAGCGTTTGACAGGAGCATAAGGATTAGGCGGACGTTGAGGGGCCGCACCGGCTGCACCGCCACGGTTGATCATATCCTGGAGCTCGTCCGGATTGCTGGAACGCGCCAAAGCCGTCTCCAGGGTAATTGTCTTCTGCGTATAAGCCTGATAAAGCGACTGATTAAACGTCTGCATGCCAAACTTGTCCTGGCCCGACTGCATGGAAGAGTAAATCTGGTGGATCTTATCTTCCCGAATCAGGTTGCGAATAGCAGGGTTGGGTATCAGAATTTCCATGGCCATCACCCGGCCGCGTCCATCGGACCTCGGCAGGAGCGCCTGGCAAAGGATGCCCTCCAGAACCAGCGATAGTTGGGCGCGAATCTGCGATTGCTGGTGCGAAGGGAACACATCAATAATACGGTTGATGGTCGACGACGCCGAATTAGTGTGCAGAGTTCCAAACGTCAAGTGGCCGGTTTCCGCAATGCGCAGCGCCGCCTCAATGGTCTCCAGGTCGCGCATTTCACCAATCAGCACCACGTCCGGGTCCTCGCGGAGAGCGGCGCGCAGCGCGTTGGCGAAGGAATGCGTGTCAGAGTGCACTTCCCGCTGGTTGACCAGGCATTTCTTGTGGGGATGGATGAATTCGATCGGGTCCTCAACCGTAAGCATGTGCTCGTTGCGGGTTTCGTTGATCGAGTCGAGCATGGTGGCCAGCGTGGTGGACTTGCCACTCCCCGTGGGCCCCGTCACCAGGATGAGCCCGCGTGGCTTTTCGCAGAGTTTGTGTACCACAACGGGAAGCTTGAGCTGTTCAAACGTTTTAATCTCAAACGGGATCACGCGGAATACGCCGGCCACGGCCCCGCGTTGATTGAACAGGTTGCCGCGGAAACGCGCAATATTCTTGATGCCAAAGGAAAAATCGAGCTCCAAGCCCTCTTCAAAACGGTGCTTCTGAGCGTCAGTCAGGATGCTATAGGCGAGTTGCTTGGTCTCGGCGGGCCCCAGGGGCGGAACATCATCCAGCGGTCTCAGCTCGCCATTCACCCGGACGCGCGGCGGTGAGTTGGTGGTCAGATGGAGGTCAGAACCTCCCGAATCCACCATCCGCTTCAGCAATTCGCTGAGGGTCGGTAAAGCCATCCTTTTAATTCTCCTTAAAACGAAAATCGAAACTCGAAATTCGAAACTCGCGTCAATTTTCGAGTTTCGAACTTCGATTGCTCACACGCTAGAGCACGGTCTCACGAAAGACTTCTTCCAAGGTGGTCTGCCCCAGGGCGGCCTTGATCAAACCACTCTTGCGCAGACTGATCATACCCTGCTCGATGGCCTTTTTCCTCAATTCCAACGCCGAGGCCCCAACCAGGATCAGCTCTCGAAGCTCGTCAGTGACTTCCAACACCTCGTAAAGGCCGCAGCGCCCCTTGTACCCTTTGTTGCCGCAGGTGGAGCACCCGACGCCTTTGTAGACCTTTACGGTCTTGGCCTCTTCCGGGGTATAGCCGGCGTCAATGAGCAATTGGGGAGAGGTTTCTTCCACCGTCTTGCAATCCGCGCAAACCCGCCGCACCAACCGCTGGGCAACAATCATGTGGACGGAAGTGGCCACCAGGAAGGGTTCAATGCCCATGTTCATCAAGCGCGAAATGGTGGAGGGCGCGTCATTGGTGTGCAGGGTCGATAGCACCAGGTGACCGGTGAGCGCCGCTTTGATGGCAATTTCCGCAGTCTCAAAGTCGCGGATTTCGCCGACCAGGATGATGTTGGGATCCTGCCGCAGGAAGGAGCGCAGCGCCGCCGCAAAATTCAGCCCGATCTGCTCCTTCATCTGTACCTGGTTGATGCCATGCAATTGAAACTCGACCGGATCCTCCGCGGTCAGGATGTTGGTGTCCGGCTTGTTAAGCTGGGAGATGGCGGAATAGAGGGTGTTGGTCTTTCCGCTGCCGGTGGGTCCGGTTACCAATACCATGCCGTACGGTTTGAAAATCGCCTTGGTGAACTTGTCCAAAGACTCCTGCTCAAACCCCAACTTCGTCATGTCAAGCCGCAGGTTTTCTTTGTCCAGCAACCGCATGACGATTTTTTCGCCGTGCAGGGTGGGCAGGACGGATACGCGGAAATCGAGCTGCTTTTTCTTCCCGTCCTTCATCATCTTGATCATGATGCGGCCGTCTTGCGGCAGCCGCTTTTCCGAGATATCCAACTTCGCCATGATCTTGACGCGGCTGATGATCGCGTCACGCAATTTGAAGGGGGGAGTCATCATGGCCTGAAGAACACCGTCAATTCGGTAGCGAATGCGGTATTCTTTTTCGTAGGGCTCCATGTGAATGTCACTGGCGCTGCGCTTTACCGCGTCCGTAAGAATATAGTTCACCAGTTTGATGACGGGAGCTTCTTCGGCCGCTTTTTCCAACTGGGCAAGGTTTAGTGTTCCATCCTCGTCCGCTTCCAGCTCCAGGCTTTCCGTCTGGCCCTCGTCAATGAAATTGACGATATCTTCGAGTTCCTTCTTGCGCTCCTGGTCTTCGACGCTGCCGTAATGCTTCTTGATGGCTTCCACAATGGAGGCTTCGGAGGCCACCACGGGTTCGATGTTGAACCCCGTCATGAACTTGATGTCGTCCATGGCGAAGACGTTGGTGGGGTCCACCATGGCAAGGGTCAACGATGATCCCACCCGGCTGAGCGGCAGCACCTGGTACTTGGTGGCCGTATCCATGGGGATCAGCTTGGTAACGCTGGGATCAACCTCAAAATAGGCAAGGTTTATGGAAGGAACACCATACTGGCGTGAGAGGACCGCGGTGACCTCATCGTCGTTAAGAAACCCCAATTTGACGAGGGAATTCCCCAACCTGCCACCGTTTGTCTTCTGATGTTCAAGCGCTTGCTTGAGCTGATCAGGGGTGATAAGGTTTTCTTTGAGAAGAATTTCCCCGAGCTTACCCGACATTCAGGAACCCCCATGCGCTCTGGCATGAATTACATGTTCGTCTGCAGAACCACACCGTAGTTGACTTCATGGCAGGTGGCTGTAAGTCACGCAAGTATAGGCATCCTAAGGAACTCATGGCAAGTTGTCAAGGCGATTTCCCTTGATGACTGCCCACCTTCAGATCTCGAACAGCCGATCTTGGCGCGTTCCAGCTCCCCTCCGCGACCTATTGAGGTTCATGACAAGCAAGTCCGCCATAACTTGCTTAGAAACGTATTGGTGATTCTACATCAATTACGAAGATCATGGCGCTTTTCGATTTTGACACGCCAAACCGGAGTATTCCCCAAGCAGACATCTTGTGCGCCGTAACGGGTGTTGGATTAGAACTGCGATCGGCGCGCCCATAAACCTCAAGGTTTGCGCCACCCGCGTGTCAAAAGGGATCCCGAGCGGTGTGAAAAGACCCCTCACCCGTCTCGCCCCGGCTGATGACAGCGCCGGTTGCGAGCCACCCTCTCCCCTTGGAGAGGGAAATGTTGCCAACACGCGTCTGCGTGCGTGTTCGCGCCCCGCGCGATTTTTCCAACCTTCTCCCCGGGAGAAGGATGTTTTCTGCACGCGTCTGCGTGCACAGATGATTCCAACCTTCTCCAAGGGGAGAAGGTGGACCGCGACAGGCGTTCTCACCAGCCGTCGTGGGCCGGATGAGGGGTCACTTCCACCGCTGCTCTACTGGCTGTCGCGCGGCACACTCGGTGGGTAGACCGTTCATCACCCACGTGGTTTGTTCCGAGCGGCTCGTGGAAGAATCGTAGCGCGACATGCTTCCCAATGTCCGCGGCTTTTAGACCTTGCGCCGCGTTCCCCGCGCACGTCGGTGACTGCCCTGTAGCGTTCCGATGCGACCGTTACGCGGCTGTGAAAATGACGTGCGATGCTCATCCGTGCATTGGCAGCAGAAGAGCCGCGGACCTTGAACCGCAGGTCAGCGCTAGGAGTTCGATGTGCGCAAGAGAATTTGAACCGGATGGCATATTTCCAGATGAAAAGCCGCGGATCTTGTACATCAGGTCCGCGCTTGTATCTTACCTTTACCGTTGATTTCGGGTGTAAAAGAGTCCCTGGAGTTAGCGGTGTCCGGCGGCGGAGGCCGATCTGCGCTGAGGCCGGGAGTTCCCTCCCGAGCCTGTCAAGTAGATAGGCCCCCCGCCCTCTTCTCCCACGCCGAGGAGAATCCGAGGCCGCAAGAGCCTGCATATTCAAGCTCGACGGGAGACGGCACAGGGTCGGGGGGTCCGGACCGAACGCTTAACTCCGGGAGGGTATCATGAGCAACCTGGACACATGTGGAATCGAAGTGAGTGCCAAGGAATTGGTGGTGAGGCTGCGGCGGGCCGAGGCGGGGGAGCCTTTGCGCAACTTCCCCAACACGCCGGAAGGCCATCGGCTGATCCTGGGTTACCTGCGGCGAGCGGGCCGCGTGGTGCACGTTTGCATGGAATCGACGGGTCTGTACGGTCTGGACCTGGCGCTGGCGCTGAGCGGGCAGGAGGGCATGGAGGTGATGGTGGCCAATCCGCGCGCCGTCCGCCATTTCGCGCAGGCGCTGATGAAGCGCAGCAAGAACGATCAGATCGACGCGGGGGTGCTGGAACAGTTTGCCGCGCATATGCCTTTTAAACCTTGGCAACGGCCCTCGGCGCCCATGCTGGCCTTGCACGCGTTGGCGCGGCGCCTGCGCGAGCTGGTCGAGATGCAGACGGCGGAGAAGAATCGTCAGCATGCGGCCGGCCTGTCCAAGGCGATTCCGGCGGTCGTGCGGCGTGACTTGGCGCGCAGCTTGCGGGCGCAGGAACGGGCCATCAAGCGCTTGACCCAGCAGGCCCGCAAGTTGATCGCCCAGGATCCCCAACTCACCGAGCGCTTTGCCCTCCTCGACAGCGTCCCCGGAATCGGCGAAACCAGTGCTGTGCAGCTCTTGGGAGAGTTGTCGGTGCTGGCCCCCGATCTGGAGGCGCGCCAGTGGGTGGCCTTCGCCGGACTCGACCCGCGCGAGTACACCTCGGGAACCTCCGTGCATAAGAAGCCGCGCATTAGTAAGGCAGGGAATAAACATCTGCGCCATGCGCTGTTCATGCCCGCCCTGGTCGCCGTCCAGCACGATCCCCACTTGCGCGCCTTCTATCAGCATCTGCTCGCCAAAGGCAAATTCAAAATGCAAGCCTTGGTTGCCGTCATGCGCAAGCTCCTGCACGCTCTTTACGCCATGTTCAAATCCCATCAGCCCTACGACGGCTCCAAACTCTTTCAACTTAATTCTGCTCCCGTCCAGGAGGTCACCCATGCTCACATCGCTTCCTGAACTTCAAAAAGAAAGAGGTTTCCCCTTTACCCCTTCTAGAAAGAAAAAACTCTTGAAATCTAAGAGAGAATCTTGCTCCACCGACAAGGCTTTGGAGTCAGTTCGTTCTACGGTCAATCTCTCGTAGAACTTTGTCTGCCTCATATGCCCCTTGCTCCAACAAAGCTTCGAAAAGGTCCAACCCTTCAGACCTCGTTGACTTTATCCTCTGCAAGGTCAAGGCGATTTCGATCAGGTCTCTGGCGTTCATTGCCCAGTGAGTTCTAATATCACCTATCGCCCTTCCGCTCGCAGCCAGGATTGCTTTGCTAATTTGGGCAATTTGCTTCGGGTCAAACCCGTCAACGAGGAGTTCTTTAAGCCTTTCTGCCAAAAAGGAATGGTTGTCGAGTTGTAGAATTGCTTTGTTGTGCACAATCGCGTCGAGCAACTCCACAGTGAATTGGTCGGGTGGGATTTGGGGCGTTAGGCGAAAGACATCCATAATCGCTCCCATTAGATGTTTGTCAGTGAAAGACGCGAGGCGGACAAGTACTAAGAGCTTATCCGTACATAATCGTTGAACTAATAGAGGATCTAGGGCAAAATAGCGGCCCAAGATGCCACA
>JARLGN010000136.1 GCA_031292775.1 Acidobacteriota bacterium
CCCCCCCCGCCAATCACAACCACGCCCTCGCTTGCGCGCCATCCCTCCTAAATCAGGAGGGGAGTTCTTGGGGTACAGCCATCGACAAAATGTCGTAATCTCAACAAGCGCAAAGTGGCGATTCGCCCTTTGTAACACCGTATCATGCCTTGTCCACAATTCGAGTGGATCAACGTCCGAACGCGTGCGCAGATCCAGCCGCCGCGACGACCGCAACAAGTGGCTGGGCACCCCCCCGCTACGACAGCGCTCGGCGCAACGTCACACTGGTGCGCGCGGTCAAGCGTAAGGCTAGTCGAGGATTCACCCTTCAAGATTCTGGTACCACTTCACATTCCCGGTGGAGCTGCCGATGGCGACCACGTCTTTGCGGCCGTCCCCATTGATGTCGGCGATGACCACGCCAGAGGCGGCCATTTCCGCGTCAAGCAGTTGCCTTTCCCAATTCAATCCTGTCGCGTCTGCCGCGTAATAAACGCAGAGGCTGGTTCCCGGCCCGCGGAAGCCCGCTACGATCTCGTCGTTGCCGTCGCCGTCGAGATCGGCGCACGCCAGCGCGTGACCCTCATGAAAGCTGGTGTCAATCACGTGGCGTGTCCACAACTCTCCCGGCCCAGCTTCGGTATAGACCACCACATGGTCGCCGTGCCAGGGTTCGATGGTGGCAAGGAACCGCTTTCCGGCCACCTTGCCAACGCCGATTTCACTGGCGCCCCGCTTCGGCCCCGACTGCTGATCGCCTGCACCGAGGTGGGTGCGGGTCCAAGTGAGGTCCGCGCCGTGCCCGGCGGAGTGGAACAGGTGTACACCCTCAAAGCTCGCGGTCAGAATCTCGTCGCGCCCGTCGCCATCCCAATCCAGCACATTCAGCCCATGCACCACCGTCAACGATTGGTCAATCCGGCGGGATGGCCACTCACCCGGTGGATCCTCCTTTGTTGAACTGAGCCCGCGCGTGGAGATCTCCGAAATCTCGAACCACGTCAGCGGGGCAGGGACCTTGTATTCCGGCGCCACTGCACCGAAGCCCAACAGCGGCGCGTCCACCAAGCTCATGCGCCCCGTGCCGTCCAGGTTCGCCCAACGCAGCCGATGCGAGGTCGGAATTTTCCCAAGCGGGCGCAGGGTCCATTCATGGTCCCAGTCGGCATTGGGTTCAGCCCACCAAAGGCTTCCGCCGTAGGTGCTATCGTCGAGAGCAAAATCGCTGGCCAGCGCGAGTCCTCTTACCGGATATCCCGGGTGAAACAAGGGCGCCAGGCTGATGTTCTTGTGGGTCGTGGTGGTGATGGGCCGGGGCTTCCATGTAGGATTCTCGTACCACTCCACGATGCTCTTCCCCGAGCTTAGCGCCAGAACATCCGGGCGGCCGTCGCCGTTTACATCCGCCACCGCCACTTGATAGCCCTCGGGAATCTTCGCGACCTCGTGCGTTCGCCACTGGATCATACTGCGCTTCTGCACTGTTAGCCTCCCGGTTACGCCGTGGGCAGGGCTCTCCGCGAACGGCAAGCCCAGCCCCAAGGCTGTCTGCAAGAAGGTTCGACGCGTCGACTGCGCGCCGCTCCCAGGATTTGATTTCAGGATTTTCACGACGGTCAGTTTAACGTGGATGCAGCATACGCGCAGGATTTTGCGAGGAAGGGAAGGGGAAATGACGCTGGGTGAAAAGCCCGTGCGCGTGCTGCCCATTTCGCCAATCCACATTCGTTCAGGTTGCGCGGAAAGAACCGCGGACCTCAAGAGCGGAGGTCCGCGCTACGGTTGCCTGTGACCTGTACTCACGCAGCGCGGGGGGATTCGAATTTGAGCTTTTCGGCAGGCGGGGTGCGCACATCCCAAGCCAGGCCTAAAGATTTCAGCGCGCGAATGAACACATAGGAAAGATCGACTTCCCAAGGGCGAAGGCCGTGGCGCGCCGAGGTGGGGAAGGCGTGATGATTGTTGTGCCACCCCTCTCCATAAGTCAAAAGAGCTACCCACCAGCAATTCGTCGAGAGGTCGGAGACGTCGAAGTTCCGGTATCCGAACGTGTGGCTGGCAGAGTTTACAAACCAGGTGCTGTGGTAGGTAACGACCAACCGTACGCACATGCCCCACACCACGAAAGGCCAACCGCCCAACAGGTAAAGCACAACGCCAAGCAGGATGGAGAGTTCCAAGAAAAAGCGGCCCAAGAAGCGATAAAAGGGTTGGCGGAGCAGGTCTGGCGTATAGCGTTCGTTGAGTTCCTGTGAATCCTTGGCACTGGGGATCCAGAACATCCAAAGGACGTGGCTCCAAAAGAAGCCATCCCGTGCGCTGTGCGGGTCGCCTTCTTCGTCAGAGTACTGATGATGCTGGCGATGGTGCGCAACCCAGTCAATGGGGCCGCCTTCCAGGGTCATTGTCCCCAGCAGGGCGAGTGTGTATTCCACGGCTTTTGGGCACTTGAAAGACCGATGAGTCAGCAGGCGGTGGTAACCAACGCAGATTCCCAACCCTCCGAAGAGGGCGTGCAACAGTATGCAGAGGCCAATCGCCGCCCAGGTTGTGTGCCAGAAAGCGGCAATGACACCCAGATGCATCGCTATGATGAAGCCGGCTTTGATGGGTGCGAAGTGATTGCGGACGGGTACGGCGGGAGATGGCGGCAACGCCACACTGATTTGGGCCATGAAGAATCCTCAGACGCCAATCCCGGCACAAGGCCTGGACCAGCGGCGTTCTTATTTAGATGTACGAGCGCCCTGTTGGGTACAGACACCAAGACCGGAGGGCCGGGGAGGACCACTCCATCGCCCTTATGCGAAGCGACTTGCTTGGCATCAGAGAATATTATACCTGCTGGCGGGCGAGTTTCCTACGACTCGGTCATGGTGACGAGCGAAAACTCCAACCCACTTGGCAAGTTGCGTTATTCCGCCTTGCGGGTCCTACACACGTTCGACGTTTGCCGCTTGCAAACCCTTGGGGCCCGTTTTCACTTCAAAGCTCACTCGGGCGCCCTCTTCGAGAGTGCGATACCCATCGCCCTGGATAGCTGAGAAGTGTACGAAAACATCTTCGCCGCTTTCACGTTGAATGAATCCGTAGCCTTTGGCTGCATTGAACCACTTTACCGTTCCTTGTTCCTTCATACTGAAAGCACCTGGTTAATGTGGATTTGGCAATTTGTCGAATGGGCATCGGCGGGAGTGCCCGACGGCTCCTTGTAATACCTCGTCTCGCAAATTCAGTAGCTGTACATTTGCGCTGCTCGTGGTTGCGACCGGTTGGAAATTACTACAACAAACTGCGGGGTGAACCATACCACCTTTTTCTGGGAGCGCCAATACAAAACCGTTCGAAATGAACGATATAAAAAATGACAAGTGTCAAATTTGCAAGCGTCTAATATCTGCTGTGCTAGATGTCGGGACTCTCACCTGAAGATGTTTTGACGAGAACATACCGGTGTTAACGGCAGGAGGCGATCCTAGTTCTCAATCAATGGTACGTTCGCATCAAACTTGGGGAAAGTCACGTTTTAAGGTGACTCCCAGAAATCCTGCTCCCGATATCGCCGTCGAATTAGCTCACATTGTGATATTTCTCGGTTAAACTATATTTTCACCTCTCAGTACGCATCTCGAAGCATGGAAATTGAGTTATCCTTGAAGGATCAGGGCTTGGTTAGATGAGGTCGAGATAGGATGGAACCTGAGCAACAATGCACCAAGTGCGGGCGCAAATATCCGTGGGGGCAAGCACAGTGCCCCTTTTGCTCGAGTTCTGAGGGATACCTCTGGCCACAGCGGCGCGATACGTTTTTGCTGATGATCTTCGTGCTGCTTGTCCTCATGTTTGTCACCACGGGCTTCACCGTAAGGGTCTACCACGAGGTTGAAAGCGGGCTCGCGCAGGATTGGTATACACGTGGCGAAGAGGATCTTCGCGCCGGTCGACCGCAGGATGCGTTGACCGACTTTCGAACCTCCTTGTCTTACTCCCATGATAATGAGCAGCATCAACTGCGGTTGGCGCAGGCACTGATTCTAACGGGACACCGGGAGAAGACGGGCACGGAAGCGCGCACATACCTGCTGAATCTGTTGGAGCATGAACCCGGCAATGGTACCGTCAATCTGGAACTGGCCCGGCTGGCGGCCCGCGACCATGCCGTCTCCGATGCCTTGCGGTTCTACCACGGCGCGATTTACGGCGAATGGGCTGACAATGCGATCGTCAAGCGGAGGGCGGCGAGGCTGGAACTGGTGCAATTCTTACTCGACTTTGGGCAGAACGATTCGGCGCGCGCGGAATTGATTGCCCTGGCGGCCGATCTCCCCCCCGATCCGGTGTTGCAAACCAAGGTCGGTACCCTGCTTTTGCGGGTTGCTGGCTACGATGACGCCTCGAAACTGTTTCGCCTGGCGCTTACCGAGGATCCCCGCATGCCGACCGCCCTGGCCGGAGCGGGCGAGTGTTACTTCAAGAACCGTGACTATGCCCAGGCGGAACGCTATCTCACCCGAGCCCTGCAACGGGATCCGCACCTGGAGCATGCTGCGGCGATGCGAGACACCGCCCAAGCTGTCCTGAATCTCGACCCCTTCAATCGCCGGCTAGGCAACCTGGAGCGAGCCCGGCGCGCCGCCCTGGCCTTTGATTCCGCCCTCACGCGCCTGCAACACTGCGCCTCGCAAAAGGGAATTGACCTGAAGGCGGCGGGGAGCGATCCGCTGCAGGCCCTTTACGCCGAAACGACGGACCTTCAGCCGCGCGCGAAGGAACGATATCTCCGCAGCGATTCCGCGTTGCTTTCCCAAGTCATGGACGCCGCATTTGGGATCGAGTTGGCATCCGCGCACGCCTGCGGTGAGCCAAAGGGAGAGGACTTGGCTCTCCTCCTGATGGCGCAAGAGCAAGGAGGGCCCCGCCAGTGAGTCTGCCCCCGGTCACGCCACCTGTTGTTCCGGATGAACACCCGCACCCGGTGCCCGGCCTTTGGGCGGAACTGCGCAGACGTTTAGGTTGGGCGGTGGACGGGACGACGCTGAAAGAAACCCAGCTCTTCCTTCTCCTGGCAGTCATCATCGGATTATTTTCGGGCTTGTCGGTCGTCCTCTTCCGGATCGCCATCGACTGGACAAAGCTGCTGGCATTCGGTTCCGGGCTGACCGCCCCGTGGACGCGCGTCCTGCTGGTGCCGACAATCGGCGGATTGGTGGTGGCCTACCTGGTGATCCGGTTCTTTCCCCGCGTTCGTGGCAGTGGAGTGAACCAGACGAAGGCAGCGGTCTACATTTTCGACGGGTACATACCCTTCAACACAGTCATTGGGAAGTTTATAACCTGCGGGTTGGCGATTGGAACGGGCCAGTCGTTGGGACCGGAAGACCCTTCCTTGCAGATGGGCGCCGGAATTGCTTCAGCGTTGGGGCGCAGGCTGCGGCTTTCCCGCGAGAAAGTGCGGCTGATTGCGCCTGTGGGCGCGGCGGCGGGTCTTGCGGCGGCTTTCAACGCGCCGATCTCTGCCGTCATCTTTGTTATTGAAGAAGTCATTGGCAATTGGACCGCCGGGGTCCTGGGTGCGATCGTGCTGTCGGCGGTCTCGAGCGTTGTCGTAACGCGATGGTTCCTGGGTGACCAGGCGCTCTTTCGAATTCCCGCCTATCACCTTGTGCATCCCGCCGAGCTGTTGGCTTATGCGGCGTTGGGAGTGATGGGTGGTGTCTCTTCGTTGGCCTTCGTTAAGGTGGTGGCGTACGCACGGCCGCGATTAAAGGCTCTCCCCCGCTGGACGCAATACCTGCAGCCCGCGCTGGCGGGTTTGCTGATCGGGATCATGGGAATCTGGTTTCCGCAGGTCATGGGCGCAGGCTACGGCTATATCGACCAGGCCATGCACGATCAATTCACCTGGCAAGTCCTGGCGCTACTGGCGATGTTCAAGATTATTTCCACCAGCCTTTCCTTTGTCAGCGGCACGCCGGGCGGCATGTTTGCGCCCACGCTGTTCATCGGCGCCATGTTGGGCGGGGCGGTGGGTGGCATAGAACATCACTTCTTCCCTTGGCTCACGGGCTCGGTGGGAGCTTACGCGCTTGTGGGCATGGGTACTCTCTTTGCGGGATTCCTCCGCGTTCCACTGACCTCGGTCTTTATGATTCTGGAGGTAAGCGGCAACTACTCGATTATTCTCCCGGTGATGATTTCCAACACGATTGCTTATCTGATATCCCGGCAGTATCAGCAAGCCCCGTTGTTTGACCTGCTCTCGCGGCAGGATGGTATGGACTTGCCCTCCATGGAGGAGCGGCGCGAAGTAGTATCCGTGCACGTGGAAGACGCCATGCGCGCGTATCAAGGTGTGGTGCTGAATATCGAGGGCTCCGTCAGCTCGGCGCTGGTGAGCGCCGACGCTTCTTCGGAGGGCTTCGTATTCGTCGAGGACGGAGGCGGGAAATGGTACGGGATCACCAAGGAAGAGTTGCACCGCCAATCCAAGCAATGGAGGGAGCGAGCATCCTTGCGCAGCCTGCTCTCGCCAGTACCGCTGCCTCACGTTCATCCCGACCATGACTTGCAAGAGGCGCTGCGACGGCTGGGGGATTTGCCGTTTCTACCCGTCGTGAATCGGGCGAACTTCCGCAAATTGGAAGGCGTAGTGGGCCTTGCGGACATCCTGCGAGCATACCGCGCGGCCGGCTGAAATCACCCGCCCGGGCCGTCATTGGACAGGTATTGATCGAGGGCATGGAGCTCGCGCGCGAGTGCGTCCACGCGATATTCCAGCAGGTTGCGGATAGAAAGCATGCCGGTAAGCTGGCCGCTCGTGTTGACGATGGGCAAATGGCGCACGTGGCGTTCCACCATGTGGACCAGCGCGTCTTCCTCGTGGCTTTCGTCCGTGATGGTCTCGACAGGAGAAGTCATCACCTCGCCTACGAGAGTGTCTTTGGGAAAGCGATGGCGCAGGACCACGCGCAGCATCACATCTCGTTCGGTAAAGATGCCGATCAACCGGCCGCCATCGACCACGGCCACAGCACCTACGCCGTGTTCGGCCATTATTTCCACCGCTTCCAGCACGGTAGACTTGGGTCCGACAGTAGCAGGGGGAACGCTGGCGATCTTAAGGAGACTCATCGCGCCTCCGGGCAACTAGGATTTAGAAGAAGAACTAAGCTGATTTCGGGTGACCCTGAAGGGCTAAGATTAGGGCAGTGGGGGCCGGAAGTCAAGGTGCTGTAAGAGGCCGGCGCCCGCGCAGAAAATACTCTGATTTCGAGAGTGAGGGGAGACGGGTTGGCGGGACCGGAAATGCAATCTCGCCTCGGTTCTACTGCCAGCCGCCGTGTGCCCTGCCTTCTTGCCCGGACTGCACTTAACTTGCCTGTTGGAGCTTGAAATGAAAACAATGAAATGGATTCTTCCCTTCGTGCTCATGGGTGCCGCGTATGTGGCGGTTGCCACGGATCTTAAGGCCACCATTCGATCCGACTCTCATAACGGGTGGA